>JAYTAK010000809.1:0-35097 GCA_043737515.1 Candidatus Kuenenia sp.
GCTGCTGGTGGTGACACCATTCGATGAACCACGGAAAAACGTGTGAATGTGCGGCTTTGATACCCTGTGTATCAAACTGCAGAAACAATTCATGAAACTCTGTTCTCAGTGACCACTCTGTGATCCGTTTCAGAGATTCATCGTCCGGGATCAGCTCGACGTTAAGCGATGAAAAAGCTTTCAAGGCGTGCATGTGATGTCGCGTGCCACCGAACTCCACAAAGTTCGCACCGACAAGGACATCAGGCCGACTGCTTCGCAGATGTTTCAGCCAGGCATTGAAGGCCCGACGCCGACTCGCAGCCTGCCGCCGCTCCTGCATTCGCTTCCACCCTTCACGTGCGTGAAAGCAGGCAGAGCGACATTTTCGCAGCAAAACCGACTCAGACATTGCCATCGTGATTGTGAAAGAATGACGATTGCATGCACAACGCTTTGAACACTTTCGCTTACCGGATTCGATGATCAAGAATTGTTTGAAGTACAGCCTGTGTCATTTTCTCGACACTGAATTCGGTCCGGACTCTATTGCGGTTCGCTCCACCCGCCGCTGCCCGCCGCGCTGGATCTTCTGCCATCTGCAGCATCAATTCGGCAAGCCGATCCGAGTTGCCCGGTGGGGCAAGGTACAAGTCAGCCGCTTCGTCTCCCAGGGCCTGTCGCATGCCGGAGATTTCAGTTCCCAGAACGCAGCGTCCGTGGGCCATTGCTTCCAAAGCAGAATTCGGACAGCCTTCCTTGATAGAACTGTGAACAACGATGTCTGTCGCCTGCAGCAATGATCCGATTTCATTCATGGGAACGACACCTGGCAACAATAATGTACCGCAGAGTCTGAGGTCGAATGCCAGTGCCTTAATCTGCTGTGTGGTTTCATCCTGACGGCCAGCCAGCACGAGTCTGCATCTTTTGCCAATTTCAGATTCGCGCACTTTGGCGAATGCACGCAGAAGCGTCAGATGATCTTTAAATGTCGAGAGATTGGCTGTCATTGTGAAGAGAATATCGTTTCCCGCAATTCCGAGCCGTGGTCGCCAGTCTGACGGTCCGACATCTTCCGGAATCTCCACTCCGTTGTTGATGACTCGAACGCGGTCATTGGGCAGCGAAAACTTCTGGACAAGAAAATCGCGTCCCTCCCACGAGTTTGAGACGATCGCGGGAAGGGATCGCATCAAGCGATGTTCTGTCTTCGTACCGTGAAGATAGCGGCCTTCGTCTCGCTGGTTCCACCAGGCAAATCTCGCTCCGGTCCAGCGCCAGATGGAGCCAATCACTTTGCAGTGATACGTTACAAACGGAAGGATGTAGTCAGGCCGCAGAGTTTTGCGGATCAATCGCGTGAGACGATAGGCGTTGACCGCTCGTCGTAATCCTTGTGCTTCAAATTCCCAGGGGAAGACGACCGGTTCGATCCCGATCTCACGCAGAGCCTCCGCAAAGATACCGTCTTGCCCGCCCCAGCCGAGAACATCCACCCGGCAATCAACTTGATTCAGCAGCGACGCCGCCAGAATCAGTGACTGCCGTTCCGCACCGCCGATGTAACCGAAGTGCCCCGGAACAAGCAGAAATCTCGCACCCCTGAATTCCGTTTTCAGATGTTCGGAGATCATGGCCGCTGTGAACTCGCATGTCTCCGATTACTTAGCTGTGACAGAACCACATCAATCTGAGCACGTTCCGGCCACATTTGACCATCCACCCATTTCAGCGGTGAAGACGGTGCCGCTTCGTTCTGCTCCCAGTGACCAGGACAGTCATGGATCGCCCAACTCGCGTACGTGTAACTGATTTCAACAACCACCGGTGCCTGATCCTGATCCATCAGAATGTCAAACGCCAGAGATTGACAGCCCAGACGCCGCGTCGCATCGAATGCGAACTTCACGGCTTCGAGTGGAACGTCCGAAGGTGAAAAATCAATGTGGCCACTGCCGCTGGCGCGAAAATCGTTTTCTCGATTCATGCGACGAAAGGCGAACGCTCGGCTTCCGATTACCGTCACGCGAATATCGCAACTGTTATTCGGGATAAACTGCTGAAAGTAAATCAGACCTTTGTGGAACACATCGCCAGTGGGCGGCAACGGTCGTCGTGTCGGGACGCCACGGACCACCTGCATCGCACTGGCAACTCGATCACGAAGGGGCATGACTCGCACTTCTGCTGCTGCCAGTTCAAAACATCCTTCGTCGAACATGTGATCGATCAGTCGATGCGCTTCGTCTTCCGATGACACCAGCGAGACATTGGTTGATCCGGCACCAGTGGTCAATTTGTGTACGACCGGATAGGTTGTGCCCGAGGCCCATGCATGGGCTCGTTCGGCCGAGAAGAATACCCACGTTTCCGGAGTGCGAATACCAGCCGCCTGCATGAGAAAAAACTGCGCAGCCTTGTCGTCGTAGTGCCAGCAGGTTTTTTGATCGGGATAGACCAGCAGTCCCAGTTCGTTCTCGATCACCGGCAGGATGCGATGAGCCAGCCGGTACATCCCCCAGAAATGTGCCCAGCGCCACATAAACGCATCGCAGCCTGAGAGATCTTGCAGGATCTGCGGCGAGTAGACGTCTACCCATCGTACCGTGCATCCCGCCTCCTCAAGATACTGAGCCCACCGCGGCGATGAGGCGTCATCGTGTTTCTGGCGGCTCGGATTGGTATAATCATCCGGATGAATAGCAATATGCAACGTCATTTTAAGGGGGTCGGCCGCCGCGGGCTCTCGCAGACCGCAATAATTGGAGTCATCATCGTATCAACATCGACCGGAACGAACTCTGGAACATACACATTCGGCATTGCGAAAAGCGAAACAGAATCCCAATGAGATTTTAATACCCAGTAAAATTCTCCCGCCGTCCACTCACGAACATGCTGATGGTATGTCGGTGGTCCGGCATGTCGAGTCTCCGCTGCTCTGGAACGATTTGGAGTGGTCACTATTGACTTGGGTGCCAAGGCACACATTAACTTTAACATGCCGTGATAGTCATCCAAGTGCTCCACCACTTCCATCGAAGCAGCAAGGTCAAAAGGACCGTCATCCGCCACGATCCATTGATCAGTATACATAATGTTGGGGCGTGAGCGATTCTCGCGAGCCCACGCGATTGCTTCACCGTCGCCATCGGCAGCCAGAATCTGACGTCTTGGATCGGCGGCAGCTTCATACGCAAATGCCCCGGTCCCGCAACCAATTTCGACGATCTTCCGCGCGTCTCCCACCATTCGCGCGACGGCCCAATTCAATGCGACAATATTAGGCCATTCAAAGAGGCCCCCATTCTGTACACGGGTCAGCTTTTCGCTGAGGTTCTTAGCTCCCACTTCCACGTTCTCGGCATACGCGACACTCGTGATTGAACGGGAGCCTCCCTCGGCTGCGTTGGTCGTTGGCTTTGGAACACTTTCAGGCTGCTCGATCTGCGGAACTCTGATGACTCGCAGTCCAGCCCTCGCAAGACTGTGGTTCACGAGAGAGCCAAGGCGTTTAACAAAAGGTTGTTTTCGACTAACGACACTCGTTGCATTTTGGGCTGAATCTATCCACGAGAGTCGGTCAATCGCTGTTTCCGGGCTTCGATTGCCGCCCATCCATGACTCAAACGTCTGTGTGTAATACTCCCATAGCCTCGGTTCTGAATAGTCAGCTAAGTATCGCCGCAAGCCATTTGCCGCGATCTCTCGTCGCTCAGATTCATGCTCTAAAAAGTAGTTGGTGCGATCAATACAATCATCGATCTCATCAAAACCGATGACTTCTCTCTCCAGTTGAAGGACTTGGCCGAGTCGGCAGCGATTATCGCAGATCTGCAAGACGCCATTTGCGAGAAGCGCCAACAAACGAAGATTTATTGGCCCAATTGAATTGTGAAGATTCCACCCCACTCGCAAGTCGCGATAGAGCACTTTTCTTTCGTCATCGGTATTGCGACCGTCGGGCCACCCATTTCCATGAAACCTTGCCTTCGGAAACGCGGAGTGCAACCGATCAAATCGTTCCTTGCGCCAAGGCGATTCTCTTTCGCCCACGAACGCGCAATCAATCGAGCGGGAGTCGTTTAACACCGCTTCTGGAGTGACTTCGGGAGAAAAGTCGTCTCCAATAAAGCCCAGCGGGCACCATGCGGTTTGTCGAAGCCCCCAGCTTTGGTAGAGCGGAATGCATGACAAATTTCCGACCAAGGCTGCGTCAAAGTATTTCGCAACGGGTTCTGAGAGAAAAGATGTTGATTCAGGATCGTCGAAGCATCCATACACATTCAGCGTTGGCAAGTCTTCAAGCCACGCTGGATGAACGTTCGCACCGTTGAAGCACCAAAAAACGTCCGCCGTTTCACAGGCAGCAACGAGTCTTTCATAAACAGAAACCAAGCCGGGATCTTTACATGACCACAATCGGTCAAGCTCCCTCCAATGCAAACGAGGCGCGGGTGCTCCTGGTGTCAAACAAAAGGCCTCGACATCAAAGCCAAGAAGTTGTGCACGCCTGATGGCTGATTCATGCCATGAAGCGGCGTGTGCCGACCAGGCAATGTATCCGAATACTATTTTTAGTTTACTCATCAAGGCAATTATCTAATGCGATCTAAATGGATCATCAATCTGCAAAGCGATGCCTTCGTCATTTCTCGAACGCTTCCACTTCCTTTGTTGCGGAAAAGCATGTAAGAATTTCGCATGGCAAAGTCATAGGCCGTAGCGGCCAAAACACAGCCTGCATATCGCTAAACACTAACGACGGTCGCCTTGGCAACCCGAGCCATGCCGACAAAAGAATCCTGGAGATGAATCACCGGGCCATCAAAGTGATTTCGATTGAACAATTCATAAATACCTTTTTGTACGTCGCACAACCACGCGTAACGTTCCGCCAATTCCGGACAGAAGTCGTGCCAAATAATCCAGCTCCCCGGCTTGCAGAGTTTGAGTACCAATTCCGTGTCGCGAATGACAAATTCTGTGTCGTGACATCCGTCAATGAACGCAATATCGACTTGGGGAAGGTCGGGCTTCCATGTCGCCGTATTGGCAAGGAGCTGGGTGACATTCTTGCACCCCTTCTCACGATATAGGCTGCCAATGGCCGCGCGGTCAGGTGCAAATGTCGTGAACGTGCCACCTTGTGAAATCTCTTCTGGAGGAATGTTGACAGTGTAAATCTGCGCATCCGGCGCATTCTCCGACATCAGCCAAGTGACGGTCCCCACGCCAGTTCCAATCTCCAGAATCACGGAAGGATTCGTATTTCGGCAGCAAAGTCCAATACTCTCCGCGTCTCGAGTGCGGCGAAAATTGGCGTCTTCAGGGAATCGATACTCCCGGAGTTTCTGGTTGTTGATGATCGGCGATTGCCCCCAACCGGTCATGTGCTGCAAGGAAGCAATGTCTCGGAGGGTAACGTAGGCAGTTCGTGGTATGTGAAAACTCATTCTGTATCGATCATTCAATTCTTTGTCGTTGCCGTGTTGGATTTCAACGAAGCAAGTTTATGCCGGTTTCCGAGCAGGAATGGTGCCTTGTCTGAAGAACAATTCAGAAGAGGGACTTAGGCGCATTCTCTTTCGCAAAGCACCAAACGTTTGAGCTGACGAGAGCGTTACCGCAATCGTTCAAGAACTCAGCCGCCGTCACAAACGGCTTTCCGGTTTTTTCCGAAAAAAGGACGTACCCCATATCTTCTAACTGCGTTCGCTGCCGCACGGCAGAGGAATCATGTTGTGCTAAATGTTGTTCGCTAATCTCCAATAGCAAGCACGGGCGAAAGCGGGTAATCGTCTTCAAGCTTCCTTCGATAAACAGAGGTTCGTGCCCATCGATATCAACCTTGATTAAATCAATGCGATCAATTCTCTGTTCAACCACAAAATCATCCAGCGTTCGCAGCGTGATTTGTTCAGTGCTGCCATACTCGCCAATCGGATGCATTGTCGCACTGGAATTCCCAATGCGAATCTCTGCTTCGCCATTGAGGTTTGAAAGTGCAACAGGATGAACTGTGACGCGTGACTCAAGCCGGTTTGCAACCAGATTGCCCAATAGTCGCTGGCGATAGTTGAGAGTCGGTTCGAAGGCATGAACATGCCCTTCGCTGTTCAGTCGTGCGGCTGTCAGTGCTGTGTAGTATCCAAAGTTGGCTCCCACGTCGAAGACGATCATGTGTGGCTTGATGAGATTCAGGAAGATCTCGGTCGTCTCTTTTTCAAAGAAACCCCACTTCAGGATTTCCTGATCAAGATACCGGTCGTTGTAAAGCAGCCAGCGAAGCCCCTGACGCGTGGCAGCAACCGCATTGGCACCGAGCATGATGTCCGGATCAACCGAAGATACGATGGGCTGCGATCTGCCGCGACGAAGGAGATTTCTGAGTTTTCGTAATGGTCTCATTCGAAACGGTATTCTAAATGCTGCGTTGCCGGATTTTGGCAACACTGACCAGGTTCAGGCGAAAGCGATGACAACAAAGCTAACACTGCTTCCATTGTGCCGGGAAGTGAATTCGATCGGCACCGAAGTCCTGTCGACCGCTGGTGACTTGAAAAGTCCAGCCAGCGTTAGCAAGAAGGTGGTATGACAAAAGGTCTTCCGGAAAGATGGCCATTGAAAGAAACCATTTTCCCGGTGCAAGCAGCGAACGGTCGAGACTCATTTCAAACTGAGCGTTCCCGGAGTTCCCTGTCTCCATGGTCTCCGAGAATGCCGTCGCTATCGGGCGCTGTTCTGAATCTGAGAACTGAAATTTCACACGCACTCGATGGTTTTGCGGAGGCAATCGAACTGCAGCAGCGATACTCAATGGTTCATTCCAACCGACTGTGGATTCTTCATCGGGAGATCGGCCATTCAGCCGCAGGGATTCCAGCGTCCAGCCTGGCTGACTAATCGTTTCACCAGCCTGTTGATCAAAGCTGGAGGAATACTCTTCAATGACCTGAGAGGGCTGGCCCACCTTGATCAGTTTTCCCCCATCCAGCCATGCGACCCGGCTGCTGTAGCGATTGACGATGGGCGACGTATGGGAAACAAAGATCACAGCACTGGTCTTCATGATCTCGGACATCCGAGTCAGGCACTTGTTACGGAAGGCCAGATCACCGACCGCCAGGACTTCGTCCAGAATCAGCACATCCGGTTTGACCATCACGGCCGCCACGGCAAATCCCAATCGCACATTCATGCCAGAGCTGTAGGTCCGAACCGGAGCGTCAATGGCGTCGCTGAGTTCTCCAAACTCAACAATTTCATCGATCCGATCTTCGATCTGCCTCGTACTGAGCCCCAGAATTGACGCATTGACATAGATATTCTCGCGACCGGTCAGGATTGGATTGAATCCGGCTCCGAGTGCGATCATGGCCCCGACCGTGCCTGTAATGCGGATGCGTCCCTGATCGGGCTTGATGAGTCCGGTGATCATCTTCAGCAGCGTTGTCTTTCCCGCTCCATTTCTTCCGACCACCCCAAGGCATTCGCCACGCATCACTTCCAGCGAGATTCCCTTGTTGGACCAGAATTCCCCCGAACGCAGGGCATCCGGTTCATCCACATTCCGCCGTCGAAGTTCGCTTAACGAATCGACAAGTCCATACCACAGACTCTTCCGCAGATCCCGGCAAAACTTCTTACCGACGTTGTCGCAGATGATGAGGGATTCAGTGGGCATGTGGGCGAAGAGCTTGGGGCGAGGAGTAAAGAGCGAGGAGCGAGGAGCAAAGAGCGAGGAGCAAAGAGCAAAAAGTGCTCCCTTCCCTTAGCCCTTCAGAGTTCTTGAAAAAGAAACGATCATTTTGCAGACGGACTCGAGTTCAGATACCAGTTCGTTCGCCATCGCTTCCGACAGGTATTCGCGCCGTTTGAAGATCATCAGCATGCTTGCACATTCAAAGGCTGATTTTCTGGCAATGTACAGGAACTTTCGAAAGTCGGGTGTGGTGTTGCTGCCAGAACCCTCTGCAATGTTATTAGAAATGGACAGCCCAGCCGCTCGGAGTTGTTCGGCGAAGCGATATTTCCGCCGCTCTTCGAGTTGGGTAGAAATCTCATCGAGTTTGATAGCAAGGTCTGCCGCTCGCTGCCAGATCACCAACTGTTGAAATCGAAATGCGCTAGCAGTCTCGTCGTTCATTTCTCCGCCCAACGCTCCCTGCTCTCTGCCTACATCCCCATTCGTTCAACTAAATGGGGAAGAAAGATTCGGAGCAGAACGATCCCGATGAAAAACAAGAACACTGATGCTGCAGCAATCAGGATGGCTCCAGGAACATGAGAGCCGATGCCATGACTAAGCCAATCCCTTGACGCTAGAACTACAGTGGTCATCGGATTCCATTCAAACAGAGTTCTGGACCAGCCTGCCGCCGGGACAGGGTAAACTACGGGCGTCAGATACATTCCAAACGCGACTACCATCCCAACGATTCGTGAGACGTCCCCATAAAGCGAACCGATGGGAATCATCAGGACTCCGAGGGCTCCCCCAAGCAACATGGCCAGGGTGATGCCGACCAGTACGAGCGGAGCGGTCGCGGCGAGGGTAACCTTGAACACGATGCACACCAGCACCAGCATCAGCAGCCGAATCGCCAGATCAAAAGCCAGTTTGCCAAACCCTGCCAAAATAAAAGCTTCCGGTGCCACTTTAAGCTTCATAAACACGGCACTGCCCGCATTGAACGAGGCCAGCGGCTGGGTCAATGCTGCACTAAACGCAGTCCAGACGACTGTTCCCAGGAAGACGTAAGCCGGATAGGGAATATCGGTATCAAACGTCTGCACGATGTTCTGCGACGTGAGGAAAGTCCATGTGATTACGGTGGTCAAGACGGGAGCAAAAATCCAGAGGTAGCCCAGGTAGCTTTGCCGATACTGGGCCATTAAGTCTCGATGAAACAGAACCCAGGCCAATCCTCGGCAACGCCAAAGATCGACACTGATTTCTTTCAACAATCCTGCCGGGTTCCTTAGCGCTGAGGCTGACGAGTATTCAACCACGGGCAATTCTGCAATAGGGTGTTCTATTTTCTTCTGAATGCTGCATTCCAGATTCTCGGTTAACGACATGGCTGAGTGATTTAGTTCTTTACTCAAACGCTCTACAAAAATGTTCGCAGGCATCCGTGTGAAGCATGCGGTTTGAAGAATTGCTTACGAACGGCCGATGGAGAGTTTCTGAATCATTCAGAGGGTTGTGACTGCCTGTGTTCCAGCCAATTTTTCCGAAACGCCTCGCGTGTCTGCAAGTGCAGTGCAATGATGCTGGCTTCCGTTTCGCTGTTCAGCTTCCCGGAATACGGCACAAGAACCTGACATTGCCGTATACTGGCTACTTTGCTGGTTCTTCGATTGTTCTCAAAACGCGATTCAAGCAGTCGCCAAAAGTCATTCGGCGATGTGTTCTGAGTTTCGTATCCTCGAGCATCGACCGGATCTCCGTCATCGAAAAACAGAGAAAATACGAGGATTGCAGAAGTCGTTTCGTTCTTATTCATACGCGCCACGACACAGGGCCATCCTTGTGTGTCTGCGGTGCCAGCTAAAACGCTCTTGTCTGTCACGGTCCAGCCGATTCCCCGATAGCAGACTGTCAGGTCGTGCCAGTGCATGAAGTCGGCCTGATCAAACGTTACGATACCGTTCTGCGGTCCGTTCGTGTAATTCCACACATGAGTCCACCAGAATTGTCCTTCCGGAAGCTCCTCAGGTGATTTAGCGGGTTCAAATGCTGTCTGACGCCAGCCTGCGATTTCTGCCGGCAGATCATTCTGTTGCAGTACCAAGTCTCCGCGTGCGGTTCCGGGAAGCGTCTGAGTGGAATTCTGGCGGGTTAAAAAGTACTGCATCGCCACCATTGCCACGACGATCGCTCCTATCCACCAACCGGTGTGAGGGGATTTTGGATTTTGGATTTTGGATTTTGGAGTCAGGGCTGAAGGATTTGCGATGGAAGTTGAAATTCTCGTCACGCGGCTGAGATCGAGGTATGAGCCGGAGTGGGCTAGTACCCGGTTTTTGCAGGAATTCTAATCGAACTGGACGCTAGCGGGCTGTTGATCTAGTTGCCGATTCTCCGTGGGGTAAGCTTCCAGCTTGCCATCGCTGAACGAAAACCATTGCTTTTCTGCAAATATGACAAGCTGGAAGCTTATCCCACTTTAAATCGATAGACCGCTAGCGCGTTCCGGCTGATAAAGCAGGGCCTCATTCCAGACTGTGCTCAGAATGAATGCTCGGCGCGGACTTCGTTCCTGTCGGTGCCACGTCCCACGAGCGCGTCATCGATGATTGAGGGCTTTTCTATATTGCCTCATTGCCACTACCGTAGCCTGGAACCGGTCGAGACGTGAGCGGTCCCTGTTCCTGTCCGCGCAGATTGTCCATGACCGGAGAGACTGGCTGGCTTGTGTCGATTACGGCGGCTGTGCCGCGACTGAGGGGCCGTTGGCTGCCGTCTCAGGACTCCGCTCCTGCATTTTTCTCGTCGAAAAAGGGGTCAGAACCAATCGCCAGATGGCCCGCCGGGTGCTGCGCAACAATTGGTTTCTGCCCTTTTTCAACTCGTGGAAAAAAAATCGCAGAATTCACCACGGAGGGCACGGAGGTGTTGTGACTCGGGGGCGCAGGAGTGGTGGTTGGCGGGACATTCCTATTTCAACAGATCGGCCAGTGTTTCGGCTGTCAGAATGCGTTCAGACCAGCGCAGAAGCGTGTCTGTGTCTGCTGCGCGGATCTGACCGATGACGTCTTCGTCCGCCTCTCCAAACTTCAACGCGATCAGCCGCAGTAACAGCGTGGCTTCACCTTGCCGAATTCCCTGTTCAATTCCCTTTTGAATTCCGATTCTTTCGATACTTGTAATGTATGGCATTTGTTGAGCCTTTTCGTAAGTGTGCAATTCTTGCAGGAATTCCTGTTCTAAGGCAGCCGGCAGGCGCAGGATCCAGTCAATCACCCGGAACAATTCCAGAATATCCACTCTGGCATAACCACGCTCGTACATCAGGCGAATCAGCCGGAGTTTCCAGTCTTTACGGGACTCCCCGTCGCGTGTCGCGCGGGCTGTCAGGTGAGCCATGATGACAAGAGAAAACGGATTACGATTCGCTTCCAGCTCCTCCCAGCGTGAGTCCCAGGTTCGCAGTTTCTGAACTGGAAAATGGAAATCCACACGGCATGCCCATCGTTCGCGCCGGTAATACGTCGGATGGAAATCGGGTGAATCATCCGTCAAAACAGCGATGCTGACAACGTCAACATGATACCGATCAAACAGGCGATAGTAGTAGACAAACATCCGTTCCGCGAAGTCCGCTTCCGGCGAGCCCTGCACTTCGACATGAATCAGGACCCAGGTTTCCTGACCTTTCAGCGTGTACACTCTGACGGACTGTCATGGTCGTCGCGCAAAAGATTTTCCAGTCTCAAAGGGCATCATCGGGTTCGGTCAGGCGGTCGGCAGAACTCAGCGCTGGCAGCCATGTGCTGGCCGGGAGCAGCGCATTTCCCGCTCCCTGCCCTGCCCTGCCCTGCCCTCCTGACGACTGACGACTGACGACTGACGACTTCACACGGGAAATGGTTTTTCGTTCAGGGCACAGTCAATGAATCGAAGGATCTCCTCAGCTCCGCCTTCCCAGACCTGACCTGCAAGGGACTGGATGCTGAAGGTATCGTATTCCATTTGATTGGCGAGGATGAGTTTTCGAAGGTCAGACGCATCCTGCTCTTTTCGTTCGAGCTTCCGTGACGGAGAAACCAAAGCGGCATATTTAGCGACAATGGCGGCCTCTGCTGTTGGATATCGGTTGCCCGTCGCTTTATCCGTCAGAACATGTTCTTTGAGAATGGTCTCCTGAAACGGTCCCCACGGCAGCATTAAGTCGATGACCGGAACTTTATTTCCGTTGCGATCAAGCTCTCCCGGATCGTAAAAACGTACCACGGGCTCAAATTCTTCTTTTTCCAGTGTGGGCCAGCGGCAGTTGATGGCCTTGATGGCCTTCTGCTTCTGATTGTGCGGCACCATCACGTCCACATCCTGTGTCGCTCGGGGCATTGGCAGGTAGCCAACATAACCATGCAGACCCATCAGGCACCAGTTCTGGACACCAGCCGCCCGCAGGCAATCCATCACTTCCATCGGCGTAATATTCATGGAATGCTTCCTCCATGTGGCACGATAGTCGGTCGTCAGCCGCGTGCTGACACGAATTCCATACTCAAGTCCGCACGGACTTGTGGGGTCACCTGCGTCTAGGCCACGAAGATCGTACCGCGCCAGAGCAGCGTTTCGAGCGGCGATGTATTCGGCACTGTTTGTGTCTGTGGGGAGCAAGGGAGTTTTCAGTTGGTAGTTGGTAGTGAGCGCCCATGCGGTGACTGAGAACTGGCTACTGATGACTCACAACTCAGCTTCCTTGTTCATCGAGTTTTGCGAACAGGTCTGCAGTATTGATGGTCCAGCCGGGCAGGACAGCGTCTCCAGTCAGCGTGCCGCCTTCTCGAACGACCGTGACGTCTGTGGATGATCGATAAACGGCGACGGTTCGGTCGCGAGGATCGACCATCCACAGCAACTGGACACCCGCATGAAAATGCTCCCGACGCTTACGGGACATTTCGGAGTACGTGTTCCCGCGGCTCAGCACTTCGATGACGAAGTTTGGGACGATTTCTGGTATTGGCTCGGCTGGAATGCGGCGATTGGGCAGACGATCCCAGGCGGCGAATGCCACATCGGGGCCTCGAACGGTGTCATCGAACAGCCGGGTGAGTCCGTCCGCTCCGGTGGCGACGCCTAAAGGATTTCTGTCGAGATAATTTCGGAGCCATTGCAGCAATACTCCCGCCAACAACGATTCCCGCCAACCCATGGCTTTCTCCACCAATGTCCCGTCAATGAGTTCGCAGATCCGGCCCTGGGTGTCCAGAATCCGAAGCACGTCCTGCCAGGTCGCTGTTCCCGGTGCCGGTGCCGAAACGATCCGGGATGCCGGTATGTCACCTAAATCTGACAGTCGCTGATCCCATGTGGTGGGAGTGGCAGTACTCATGACATTCGTATCCTGTCCCATTGACTGGAAAAAGTGTTCAATGACGAATCTGGATTCTAACGGACTTCGTGCCGGAGGGTCGAGCCCCAATGAAGACAGGAAACGAATCCCCGCTTCTTACGACCAGTGGCGTGGACTTAAGGCGAGCGGGGGATGTGAATCCCCTGATCTGTCGCGAATGATGCGAAAATCAGGGCACTTACGTACCCCGCTCGCCAGTCGGATTGCTTAAGTCCACGCCATTGCTTCTTACGACGGAGGGCACGGGGGTCACAGAGGGAATCGGGAATCGCAAAGTCGTCAGTTGGCAGTTGACAGTAGCCAGCCGCGAGTGGCGAGTAACGAGAAGCTAGGGCGTCGCGAAATGCGAAGTCGTCAGAAAACAGTCATCGCACTCCAAAGGTTGCTGGATTCAAGTCAGGCTCCTGACAGCTTTCAGGTCCTCATCGACCATGAGATGAATCAGTTGCTCGAAAGTGACGGATGGTTTCCATCCGAGTCGATCGACGGCTTTCGCAGCGTTGCCAAGCAGTTCGTGTGCATCGGCAGGACGCTTGAAACGATTGTCGATTTTCACATGATCCTGCCAGTTCAGCCCGACGTGGCTGAACGCCGTTTCCAGAAGTTCGCGAATGGTTCGTGATTCACCTGTCGCGATGATATAGTCGTCCGGCGTTTTCTGTTGCAGCATCAGCCACATGGCCTGCACATAGTCCTTGGCATAGCCCCAGTCGCGGGCGGAATCAAGATCCCCGAGACTCACAGATTTCTGCAGCCCCAGTTTGATTCTCGCGGCCGCCAGTGTGACTTTACGCGTGACAAAGTTCTCACCGCGTCCTGGACTTTCGTGGTTGTAACAGATGGCGTTACAGAAAAAGAGCCCGTGCGCTTCGCGGTAAATCTTTGTCATCTGAGTCGCAAAGGCTTTCGCACAGCCATATGGCGAATTAGGATTGATGGGCGTTGATTCATCCTGTGGGCTGACGCTGGGCGTCCCGAAAATTTCACGACTGCTGGCATGAAGGAATCGGGGCGGGTTCGGAAGGTCACGCAGGATTTCCATGATCCGAAGACTTCCCATCGCTGTCAGATCACAGGTACTCTCTGGAATCTCGAAGCTCAAGCCGACATGCGACTGTCCGGCCAGATGATAGAACTCTGCAGGCTGAACCTTGTTGATTATTCGCCGGATCGTGGTCGTATCGGACAGGTCCGCATAGTGCAGAAACAGACGCTTCTCATACACACCCGCATCGCCGTAGAACTGATTCAGTCGGGATCGTTCAAGCGTACTGCTGCGGCGCACGATGCCGTGGACTTCGTAGCCTTTCTCCAGCAACAGTTCCGTGAGTAAGGAACCATCTTGACCTGTGATACCTGTGATGAGTGCGAGCATGGCAGAGGGCAGAGGGCAGAAGGCAGAAGGCAGAGGGCAGTTGGCAGTTGGCAGTTGGCAGATTTGCGGCTATTTCGCTGTAACACTTGCGGCAAACTGGCGGATGAGTTCTGTTTCGCTGATGTCAAAACGCTCGCTGAGCAGCTCACTGGCGAGTGAAACAGGAAAACCTGGAAGGACGTGACTGGTTTCAGATTCGCTGTATCTGTCGGACTGCAGAACTCCAATCGACAGTACCTTACCGTCGTAGCGCCAGACTTCGGGGATTCCCATAGAGGCAAACATTCGCAGTTTGTTAATCGCTGATCTGGTGATTTCAACTTCAATCACGAGATCCGGCGGGGGATCGATGGACAAGTCGATTTCTCGCTTTCCACGGATCAACTCTGCATTCTGAATATAGTACGATTCATCGGCTTCGAAGCCTCGCTTCAAATCTGCGCGTCGAAATGTTGTGGAGGCGGATGTTCGAATGTCGATCCTTCGAATTTCTGTAAATCGTTCGATCATTCGTCCGATCAGCGACTTACTGCTTTCGTGAGGCATGGCGGGGCACATAATTTCGAGTGTTCCCTCATCGTAGGACATTCGTCCGCTGGCATGTTCTGACTCATCGACAAGGGCAGAATACGTCTGCCAGCTTACGCCGTCGATCAGGACGCGGTGTTCAGCGAACGTGGAAATCGTACTCATCGGCTACGGATCCTGTGGTGTGGAGCAAAAGGTTGAATGGTCGGTGTAGAAACGACTACTCATAAACTACACTCAATGACCATCCTGGCAAGCCACCGTTGCCAACAAACCAACAAACCAGCAAACTCGACAAGCTGGAAGCTTATCCCACGTCTGAATTAACAAACCGCCAGCGCCATTCCGCTCATGTGCTTCGGGCCAGGAGTGCTTCCTGACGAGCCATTTCCAGGTCGTGATCGACCATCAGTTTCGCGAGTTGAGCCAGACTGGTGGTGGCGGTCCAGCCGAGTTTTTCTTTGGCTTTGCTGCAGTCGCCGAGCAGCAAGTCGACTTCGGCAGGCCGAAAGTAGCGAGGATCAATTTCAATGTATTTCTGCGGATCCAGTTCCAGTTGGGCGAACACGAGATCGGCGAATTCCTGGACAGTTTGAGTCTTGCCGGTGGCAAGCACAAAGTCATCGGGCTCAGAATGCTGCAGCATCCGCCACATGCCTTCGACATAATCCTTTGCGTAACCCCAGTCGCGTTTCGCTTCCAGATTTCCGAGATACAGTTTTTGCTGGAGTCCCAGTTTAATCCTTGTGGCCGCGCGGGTGATCTTGCGCGTGACGAATGTTTCGCCGCGTCGAGGGCTTTCGTGATTGAAGAGAATTCCGTTCACGGCAAACATGCCGTACGACTTGCGATAGTTCACCGTCTGATGAAACGCAAAGACCTTGGCGCAACCATAAGGGCTCTGCGGCTGAAACGGCGTCTTTTCTGTCTGCGGCGTTTCCAGCACTTCGCCATACATTTCGCTGGACGATGCCTGATAGACTTTGACGTGTTTTTTCTTATTCAACTGGCGCGCGGCCTCAAGGACGTTGAGTGCTCCGCCGCCTGTCGACTGAAACGTATAGACAGGCTGATCAAATGAAACGCGGACGTGACTCTGAGCACCGAGGTTGTAGATTTCATCAGGTTCGATGTCGAGAATCAGATTGGTCAGGCTTTGACCATCCGTCAGATCTCCATAGTGCAGAAACAGGCGTGTGCCGCTCTGGTGTGGATCGTTGTAGATGTGGTTGATTCGGCCAGTCGTAAACGTGCTGGCTCGACGCACCAGACCGTGAACATGGTAGCCTTTTTCCAGCAGCAATTCGGCAAGATAAGATCCATCCTGGCCGGTGATTCCTGTGATGAATGCAGTTTTTGGCATGAGTCTCGTTCGTCAAAGGGTTAGAAGTTGTCAGTTGTCAGTTGTCAGTAGGCAGTTGGCAGCGGCCCGGGGTTTTACTGACGACTGATCACTGCCAACGGACGATTCAAATATCATTCAGGAGTGTCAAGGAGTTCCTGGAGACGCGGGGCGAGTTGTGGTGGTAAGTGATGAACCCAACTGGCATCAATGAGCCCGACGTCGAGCATGTCAATCAGATGCATTTGATCCTTACGGCGAAAAACATTGAGTTTCATCCGGACCAGCGCTGCCAGGGACAGCGTTCTATGTGAATCGACTATGACAGAGTCATCGACGTCCGGAGCTGCCAAAAGATCCGTTTCACGCACACGTTCGCCAGCAAGCAGGACATGGACTGCGTCTCGGGCTTTGGAGTCGTGGTGATCCAGAAACATGTCGATTCCAGCGGAATGTCGATACACGAAACCGGCTCCCTGCATCGCTGCGATCGCGGCAGGCAGATCACTGCGTCGCAGCAGGATGTCCACATCGCGGGTCGTTCGCACGGCGGCTTCGTCCTTCTGCGCCACCCAGGCGCGCACTGCGTTACCTCCGATAATGCAGTACGGAATTCCCGCCAGTTCCAGCGTTCGGGCGGTCTTCTCGAGTCGTTCCTGAACTTTTTCCACGGCTCGGTTCATCCTTTCCCAGAGTGCGGCACCGGTCAAATGAAATTCAGTCATGGTACGAACGATCCCGCCAATGAGGCAAAAGGGCTGCTTCCGTCCGGCGATCGTGGTGCTGACATCGACAGCGGACTGATTCCATTCACAGTTCATTGGCCGTGCGAAGATGCTGAAACCACTGTCGCATCACAACCATACCGGTGTATTGGTTCAGGCATGAGAAGAGGTCGTCAATCGTCAGTTTTCAAAAAATGCGGGGAGCGTGTGCTGGCGACGAACTGAAAGAACGAAGCAGATTCATGATCTCATTCTGATTGCTGACGACGGATCGCTGCCCACTGACAACTTTCCACGCTACACACTCCTCAACCGCTGATTGGACAGTTCACTCAGGAAATCCTGATACGCGGCGGTGAGTCCGTCTCGGAGGGAGATTTTCGGTGACCAGCCGGTTGACTTGATCAGACTGATATCACTCAGCTTGCGTGGCGTCCCGTCCGGCCTGGACAGATCATTCATGATGCTGCCGCGAAATCCGGTGATCTCTGCGATCAGTTCAGCCACGCCGCGAATCGTGATTTCTTCGCCGCTGCCAATGTTGACCAGATCGGGCGGATCCGGCAACTGCAACAAATGCAGAATTCCCGCAGCGAGGTCCTCGACATGCAGGAATTCCCGCAGTGGTGTCCCCGAGCCCCAGATCGTGACCGCATCGGCGTTCGATTCCTTCGCTTCATGAAAGCGACGAATCAATGCCGGGAGAACATGGCTGTTGCCCGGATGATAGTTATCGCCGGGACCATACAGATTTGTCGGCATAGCGGAATGAAATAAGACGCCATATTGACGACGATAAAACTGGCACAGCTTCAGACCAGCGATTTTCGCAATCGCATAGGCTTCGTTCGTCGGTTCGAGAGGCGACGTTAACAAGCTGCTTTCGGCAATCGGCTGCGGTGCCAGACGCGGATAGATACAGGTGCTGCCCAGAAACAAAAACCGCTTCGTCCCGTGCTGCCATGCAGCGTGGACTGCGTTGGAGGCCATGACCAGATTTTGGTGCAGGAACTCCGCAGGAAACGTGTTGTTCGCATGAATTCCACCGACTTTCGCCGCCGCAAATACAACAACTTCCGGACGATGCTCTCCAAAGAACTGATCGACATTCGCTTGATTCAGCAGGTCCAGATCGTCGCGGCTTTTGAGCAGCAGATTCGTAAAGCCAACGGCCGTCAATTGCCGAACGACGGCAGCTCCCACCATGCCTCGGTGGCCAGCGACAAAGATCGATGACGTTTTTGAAATCACGGACGTGTTGGCAGTCATTAGTTGGCAGTTGTCAGTTGGCAGTTGGCAGTCATTAGTTGTCAGTTGGCAGTTGTCAGTTGGCAATCATCAGTTGGCAATCATCAGTTGGCAATCATCAGTTGGCAGTCATCAGTTGGCAGGAAAACAAGAGAGCGGGATCAGAGTTGGATCTGCGGCGATGCGAGGACTTGCTGAAGCACGGTGCGGAATTTCGTGATGGAATGCAGTTTCGTGTATTCGGATTCAGCGAGTTGCCGGGCGTTGCGGCCCATGGTTCCAAGTTCTGCAGGATGATCGGCTGCCCAAAGAATGCGATCCGCAATCGACTCGACAGAACCAGGTTCGACCGTGAGTCCAACGTGATGCTTCAGGGTGATGGAATGCAACTCGGAACCCACAGGAGCATTGGTCAGATACGGTCGACCTGCCGCGAGAATTCCGTACAGTTTGCTTGGCATCAGGCAACGACTCAGGTCTTTTGTTAATGGCACCAGATGCAGGTCTGCGGCAGTCAGGCTGTGAGTCAGCTCGTCCTGCGGTTGATAATCAAAGAACCGGACATTGGTCAGGCCGTGTGCATTGACCAGTTCACGGAGCGAACTCTCCTGAGATCCTCGTCCGACAAAGCAAAACAGAATATCCGGGCGAGCCTTCAACAAGGCGGCAGCCTGCACAAATTCTTCAAGCCGCTGCGTGAGTCCAAGGTTGCCTGAATACATCGCAATAAAGTGTTTTTGCAACTGATGCTGTTCACGAAATCGATTAACGCCCGGGATCGGAGCAATACTGAGCGTATCGGCCCAGTTCGGAACAATCGAGATACGCTCAGCCGCAACACCCCCGTCTGTCAACAGGTCTGCCATGTCCTGACTGAGTACCACCATTCGATCACAGCGGCGGTAAATGTCGAACAGTGCCGACCGCAGTCTGCGGATCGCCCAGTTGTTGCCGACTTTTCCCAGCGCCACGGCGACATCAGGATAGATATCCTGCAGGTAACCGATCATTCTGCAGTTGGTTCGTTTCTGCAGGCGACTTGCCGCAAAGGCGAGCAGGAACGGATCGGTTTCGAAGATCACCACATCCGGAGCAGCAATTGTTTGCAAAGCGGAATGAGAAGCGCGGGCGAATGAAAGAAAGTTCATCGCCTTGCCGACGAGATTTCGTTTCGGAAAGCTCGTGTGAGCGACACGATGAATGTGAACGCCGTGTCTTTCATCCGCATTGCTCCAGTCCCTCAAGTCCAGTTTATCCACGATCGCATTTGGACGCCCGGCGAGTACACCGACTTCAAAGTCCTGTGTCAAACCTTCACACAATGCGGTGAGAAGCTGACCAGTCGCTTCAACGTCAGGCCAGTACGACCTGTTCAGGAATAACACAGACGGCTGACGAGTCTCCGCGCGGACTTCGTCCCCGTCGGTGACATTCGAGTTGCGAATGTTACCTTCAATTCCGGCACTTGGAAAACTCATGTCTGTGTGATGTTGCCGAGCTGCTACGTGGGGTAAGCTTCCAGCTTGCCTTCGCTGTATGGAAACGCAGTGCTTCTTGAGAAACCTGACAAGCTGGAAGCTTATCCCACTTTAAACCAACTGCCAGCTCGCGGGGGTGTTGATTTAGTCTGAATTCTGCGTGGGGTAAGCTTCCAGCTTGCCTTCGCTGTATGAAAACGCAGTGCTTTTTTAGAAACCTGACAAGCTGGAAGCTTATCCCACTTTAAATCAACAGCCCGCTAGCGCGAACCGGCTGATAACCACGATCTTGTTCCTGGACAGGTTGACAGCATTCCGGTTTGATCAAAAAAACAGCCCGCCGACAAAGCAGTCGGCGTGAGATACACCGTTCGCTCTGCCGACGGGAATTCAATTAGTCTGCATGCTGTTCACTGGCCAGTGTGATTTGCTCTACAGCACCACGTCGGCATCGGAAGATTCGGCCTTGTCCTCCGAGTAGTAATCTTCTTTCGCCTTGCCTTCATTGCCGTAGCCGTAGTCATAATTCTTGTAGTAATACTGATAATCAGAGTAGCGGTAGGTACCGTAGCCGTAGCCATCAGACTCTTCCACACCGTTAATCACGATCCCGGAAATGGTCGCCCCGACATCTCGCAACTGCTCCAACGTCCGGCGTCCCAAGTCTCGAGTGTGTCGACTGAGTCGCATTGCAAGCAGTACACCATCCACCCGCGGAGCGATGCTCGTAGGATCGGTGACAGCGAGGATCGGCGGCGTATCGATGATCACATAATCATATTTCTCACGCAGTACTTCCAGCAATTGTTCGTATTCCGGTCGAGACAGCAACTCCGCTGGATCCTTTGGACGACTGCCACATGGCAGCACAAAAAACGAGTCTACAGAGGTCGTCTGCACTGCATCAGTCAGTTCTGCTTCACCACGCAGCACATCGACAATACCATGCTTGTTTTCGACAGCCGTCAGCTTATGAACTTTGGGGCGGCGGAAGTCGCTCTCCACCAGAATCGTACGCTTCCCGGACATCGCCAATGAGATCGAAAGATTCAGAGCGAGTGTCGATTTTCCGTCGCCCGCTGCAGGACTGCTGACCTGAATCACACGGTGCGTACTACCCAATGCACTGAAACAGATTGCGGTGCGCACTGACCGATAGGCTTCCGCAGGGCGGGATCGAGGCTGATGCACGCAGACGGCTGTCCGGTCCATCCCGTTAGCCGCTTTCCCTTTGAGTCGCTCTTCCTTCATGAAGGGAATGTGTCCGACAATCGGCACGCCGAATTCCCGGATGACATCTTCTGGTTTCCGGAAGCTTCTGTCAGCGATTTCAACCAAATATCCCAAGACCAGTCCGAGGAATCCACCGAGAAACGCACCCATGCTGAGAAACTGACTGAGACTTGGATAGACAAGATATCCGTGACGGGCGGGAGTCAGAATTTGTGCTTTGACGCCGCCCATGTCGGCATTCACTTTGGTTTCTGATACATTCGATGACGCATTGTCAAACAGTGTTGTGAGACGGGCGATTTCGTTCCTTCTGGTCCGGTCCTCGTTTTCATCGTTCCCAAGCGCACGCGCCAGTCGTTCAGCTTCAGCGGCCTGTGTTTCGAGATCAATGCGTTCTCTCGTAATCGTCTGCATCTGCTGACGCAGAGATTGCGCATAGACAGCAATAAAATCTGTCGGAGGGGCAACCGTGGTTGGTTCGGTGGCTCCGTCGTTTTCCTGGACGACGAATTTCTGCAGCAATTGGCGAGTGAACTCGATCTTACGCTCCATTGCTTTGACCTTTGGATGATCCTTCCCGTGCTTCGCTTCCAGTTCTCTCTGTTCCAGCAGCAGCGGAATCATCCGTTCTTCCATGTTTCTGCTGCTGTTGGCTGCGACGTCAATTCTCTGCGTCGCAACCGCACTCGTCGCGGAATTATCACTCAACTTTCCGATCACCATCAGAATTGCTTCGCGAGAACCACGATTGTTCAACGCCTCCTTTAACGCCTCCTCCAGCGTGGACAGCTCAGCCTTCAGGCTCGTCTCTTCCAGCGACAGCGTTGCCAACTGCGTCAAGATTGCCTGTTGGCGTTCGCGATGCGGATTCTTGCCATCGCTCATTAAGCCGGAACGATCACGGAATTTATTGTATTCGTCTTCCTTTTGTTTCAGCTCAGTGTGCAGGCCCTCTCTTTGTCGCATCAGGTGCGTGTCCAATTCGCTGCGCGCATCCTTGTAGTTCTCCATTTGCTTGTTGACGTACTCTTCCGCGATCGCATTTGCAATTTGTGGAATCTCTTCAGCACGGGCTCCCTGAACTGCGATTTCAACAACATTCGTGTTATTGAGCCCGGTCTTGACCTGGGTCATGCCTGCAATTCGATCATACGCCGCGATGGGTGCGAGCCCCTGCAGCAAAGTCAGTTCGCTGAGTTGATTCTTTTCATAAGCCGGTGCAATCAGACTGGGGCTGGTAATTTCGAAAGCTGCGTCCTTCAGGTCTCGTTCTGAGACAAGGATGTCCATTCGTCGGTCTGCATTTCGATGTATGACCTGCACGAGCGCGGCTGATCGATAAATCGGAACTTGGCGCTGGAACATCATGTAGCCGATGCCAGCTCCCAGCATGGCAAGTACGACGATGAATGATTTTCTGCGTCGCAGAAAACCCCAAACGTCCAGTCCTGCGTCCTGTTCCTCAGCCACTTGCGCGGCGTTAGAACCATACATGCTCGGAAGTCCTGTTGAAGCCATCGTACTTTCCCTCAAAACTCCGTTTGAATTCACACCGGAAAACCGCCGAGCCTATAGGCCGGCTGGACGTCAAGCTTCAAGACTCTGAAGCACCAG
Source organism: Candidatus Kuenenia sp. (assembly GCA_043737515.1). Lineage (GTDB taxonomy): Bacteria > Planctomycetota > Planctomycetia > Planctomycetales > Planctomycetaceae > SXXK01. The sequence goes on from JAYTAK010000809.1 coordinate 22,620, forward strand.
AGATCTGGCGAATTTTCAGTTCCTGCAGAATGAAGAAGCAGCGTCCGAAACCGTCCATACAGACGGAATTTATGGTATTTTGCAACATGCCCCATTGTGCCCTGTAAAAGTGAATTTATCCATAAGCCTCTTTGATTTTTGCGGACTCTTCGCAAGGCTGAGCGTGACGACCCGTCCTGAAGAGGTTCATCCAACCTGTTGCAGTTTCGCTGCGCTGCCCAAAACGACTTTTTTTCCAAAAAGTTATGAAAAAAGGTGGCTCCCGGGAAATATAGCTTGCAAATCAGGGATTCGATCAGCCAGGTGGAGGTTCTGCTTCACGCAGGCAGTGCTTGAACTGTTTGTAGTCCCGGCTTCAGCCGGAATTGCCGCCTGAAGGCGGGACTACAAACGGCCCCCTGAATACATGCGTGTGGCAGAAATCAATTCCCGTGTGGCACTCATGGCTCCGACAGGTTTGACACCGATGCCCGTGCTGACAATAGGTGCGTATGTTCACTTATATTTCATATCCATCAGGCGTTTTATTGCTGCCGCTGGCAGCGTGCTCTTCGAATCATAGTGTTCATAGCGCAGCCATTCTCCGATTGCTTCATCCAGTTTTCCAAGTTTTTCCAGCGTTTCCGCACGAATTTGACGCAGTTCGAGCATCTCAGGAAACTCGACGAGACAGGCATCGATCCATTCGAGGGCTGTCTCGGGTGATTCCCGACGCAACAAGTAGTTTGCACGTTGAACTCGTTGATCAGCCGTCGGATTCTGTGCGGCAGTCAGCCATTGCGATTCTGCTTGCTTCCAGAGTCCAGCCTCTAATTCCGCGCTGGACATCGACAACGCCGCCCGAACCGTCGCTGCGTATTCCAGGGGTGCAAACAATTCCAGGGCTTGATCGGGAGCCCAGAATCGCAATGCATCCAGCAAAATGTTGACGCGGAAACTCTCAGAAACATCCACCGACTGATTCCAGAATTCGATCGCTTGTTGCGGACGATCGGCGATGAGGCACACCATCCCGGATTGATACAACCATCGCGCGCCTGCGGGGTGTGTAAACCGGACGGCAGTGAGTTCGCCCAACTGTGCGTCATCCAGGTGTCCGATGCTGATCGATCCCGCTGCAGCGTCTACCGCAAGTCCTGGTGCAAGCGGAATCTGACAAGACGCTTCTCGCGCCATTTCGCGCCATGGAAATTCATTCGACAGTGTTTCGAGCAGAGTGCGCAGTTGTTTGAAACTCGCCGGATCCTGATTCGTCTTGAGCATTACGACTCGACTGGCGAGCCCAAGTGGAGTCAGTTGCGTCCATGCATCCTGCAACTGAGGGCCATCGACGGGAGAACCCGGAGGAGCCAGACGATCGATCAATCGCAGTCGGAATCCTGCTTCCAGCACACTTACAAGAGAATCACGGACAATCAAATCGTCGGGGTAATTCCTCAAGACTGCAGTCAGCTGTTCTTCAAGCACAGGGAGTCGTTCAAGCCGGTCCCGTGTCACCGAAGAGCCAAAGAGTCTGGCCGATTCCACAACTGCCGGATAAACCTGATCGGCCTGACGCAATTCCGCGACAGCTCCGCATGCCGCGGCTACCAGCGCAAGTCGTAGCAGCCAGCCCACTAACCCGCCATCCGGCGCATACCATGCCGGGGGCGTCCGTGATTCCGATGGCTGGTTACGGCGAATCGCGGTCAACATACCTGCAAACACGGCAATTGCCGCCATTGTTGAACTAAGGCCGATCCCGAAATCAAAGAATGCCGCGATCGCCTGCGACGCCATCATCGCCATACCGGCCAGCCCGATTGCAATCCGATGCGACCACAGCCCGTGTTCGGAACGACCTCGCGACTTTTCCAGGATGAGCTGCATCGACAGAACCGTCAGCAGTATTCCGAATCCGGCAAACAGAACCAATCCCAGCAGTCCGGATTCCACGAGGACTTCGACATATTGGTTGTCAGCGTTCATAAACCATGACGAACCTCCCCGCCGCTGATACGGCAGTGTGGACCAGGCGTAGGCACCCTGCCCCGAGCCCAGCAGAGGGAAATCCTGGATCGAACGCAGCGAATCAGACCAATGAAGCAAGCGACTGGTGGATTCGGAAACTGGATCTTTGAGTGTGGTCAGCTCTGCCAGCACCAACGTATCCAGTTCAAATGCTGTGAGGAAAACGCTTACACTTGCCAGCAGGATCGAAAACGGCACAAGCAGCAGGAGGGACTTTCGCAATTGCATCCTGGAGGCCGCGCAAACGACAAGACAAAAAATTCCCGCGACGATTCCGGAACGGGACAGCGTCGCCGCAACACCCGTCAACAGCAGGACCACTGTTACGATGGAGACGATCTGGATATTGTTGAGCGATGCGATGCGGTGCCTGGCGATAGCGGCTGCATCAAAGATGCGGTCGCCCCATGACGGACGTTGAGTTGTTCGTGACCAGCCAGTCGAGGGATTCTTTCCCCAGACCGCAACGACCAGGCCGATCGCCATTGCCATATGGACCAGCAACCATCCGGAGGCGTTATTCGGATTGACAAAACTTCCGAAGGGCAATGTCTTGCTGATGATCCAGGGTTCACTCAGCCCGCGACTGCCCGTATCGAACAACTGCTGCAGTGAAAGAATTGTCAGAAGGCTGGCGTTCATGCACATCAGCCCCAACATCCAGATCAATTGTGATGCGCGACTCAACGAATCTGCCACCACACACAGCAGGACAGCGACAGCGATCCACTGAGCGACGTGGCGGCGCGTCAGGGCAGGTGCTGCGGAGCGTGATTCTGCAGGAATCCGTTTCATGGCTGTACCTGCCGCAGATCCTGGACTCGAATGTGGCAGGTGCTCACGAAACTCCGGATGAACAGAGTGGTTCATGAGCGAAATGGCAGACGGCATCCATGGCTGAAGCTGCACAATTCCGATGGCCGCCATGCCCAGCAAAAGCCATGATCCCAGTGGCGGGATGGCGAACGAACGACGCGAAACAAGTCGGGCCAGCAATGTCAGAACCGCCGCAGCAATTGTTCCCACCTGCAGCACCAGCCTGGCTTTCGGGATGGCACCACCCAGTAGCCAGGGCAGAATACAGACGGTCACCGCGACGACCAGAAGCGAACTCCATTCGAGGACCAACGACAGGCCACTCGACGATTCAGCGCCGGCAATTTCGGCAGGGTTGGCTACCAGGGAACGTGCCTGAGACTTCGATCGGCCACCGAACCGCATATTTTAATCCGCCGAAAGAACGACTCAGGCCGTCGCCTGTTGAGGCAGTTGCAGCGATCCCGACTCAGACAACGAAGGCGGTTTCCGAGGAGCATACTTTTCATGGACTTCACCAATGAGTTCAATCAACTGAGTCTCAAATGGTCTCAATCCGCCGATCAGGTCACTCATCCATTCACAAATCGATCCATTGCCACACACGCCCAGCACTTTGATGTGGCCCACCCGCTGGCCATCAATGATCAGAGGAATTTCTGAACGCCATGCGTCGTGCTGCTCGACTTTGGACGTCGATCTCCAGCTCGCATGATATTCCTCACCGACACTGGGAATGTTGACCAGCAATTCAACGGCATCCATTTCAAAGCGATCGGCAAACTCCGTCAGCGTTTGCCACAGTTGATGCCATTCCTGTTTGCCATGCAACTGAACTTGTTCGTCATGCAGCACCGGCTTGATTCCTTCCGGCTTACGAAACAGGGACCCGGCGAAGCGGCGGACTCGATTCGTCAGCAAGGTCAATTCGGCAGCACCGAAGGACCGCGTGGCGACCAAAATTGCGAGAGCCGTTGCAACGCCCAGCACGGCAATCATCTCATTGTCAAACCAGGCTGCTGCGACGGCACCAAGCCCTGTCAGTCCGCAGAGTGACCCCACGACCAGAAGCAGGCGAGATGCAGAGTGTCCCTGTCGCACCAGGCAGTGATGCAGATGGCCTCGGTCTGTGGAATAAATACTGCGACCTGTCAGCCGACGTCTCACGATTGCCATTGCCACGTCGAAAATCGGGATGGCCCATATCGCAGTCGGCATAACCAACGCGACCGCAGCATACTGCTTGAAGGAACACTTCAAAGCTACGCAGCCCACAACCAGCCCGATCAGCATACTTCCGGAATCACCCAGAAACATACGGGCTGGAGGAAAGTTGAAAAACAGAAACCCAGTGAGGGCTCCGGCCAATGCCAGCGAGATGATTAAGCCATCATCGCGACCGCCAAGGATGACTGTGACGCCCGCCACGGAAAGACTCAACACGATTCCAATCGTACTTGCCAGACCATCCACACCGTCAATCAGATTGAGGGCATTAATGGCACCCAGAATCCAGAAAACCGTGACGATGGCAGAGAAGTCTCCGAATTCGATCGGGATGCCGAAGACCTGTATTTTGCGAATCGCAATTCCGGAGGGAATCATGATCAATGCCGCCAGAAACTGACCAAAAAGTTTCTGGCGACCACGCAGGCCGATCTTGTCGTCCAAAATGCCCAGGACGACAATTAGACTTCCTGCCACTGCCAATGACACCAGAAAACGGATGTCGGCGTATGTTGGCAGCAGTAACGTCGGATGCATCCACAGCGTGGTACCGAGACCGACGAACAGCGAAATCAGCACTGTCGGTCCACCGGCGAGGGGCACGATTCGAGCGTGCAGTTTCCGCTGGCCGTCAGGACGATCAACCACCCCGAGCCATCGAGCGATCATTGCCACGATCGGCGCGAAAATGACCGAACAGGCAAGTGCTGCAAAAAATGAAATTACACTGGGATTCATCAAGATTTCGCCGATCGGCGGAAATAGGGGAACAAGCAACCTTGCTGTTCAACAGCTCGTTGATGACAGATAGCCGTGAGCAATTCCCCTGCCAAACATTGTGGCAGAGTCCGAAAACCTGATCAGCCTTCCCGGTCATGCCCAGATTCACAGAAAATAGTGTCCGAAAAAGCAGTCCGTTCATCATTCTGTGGAGGTAAACCCGTTGCAAGCGCGCAATCTGTGATTCACAAAAAATACATCGAACAGGTCGAGGTTTCCTGTTTGCCACCGATTCGTGTGGCGAAATTGCAGCAATTGTGCGTTGCCGTAAGGCCACATTGACAACATCAAATCATGAAGTCCGTCTGGCGTCCGAGGATCTTGTCAATCAGATCCTGCGGGAAATCGACCGCTGGCGAGCGTTCCGGATCGAGGTCCGTCGGATTGATCCCGCAATAGACGCTCCATGGGCCCAGATGTCGCCATCTCCCTGCCCGTTTTGGCTCTCCCGGAAGCACGGGAGTCGTACAACGATTGCATCCGATCGTTGAAAATCCCTGCTTATGCAGCGGATTCAGCACAACAGCGTGTTGCTGAATGTATTCACCCAACTGTTCATCCGAGAAATTGGCCAGCGGATTGATGCGCAGCGTATTCAACCGAGGATCAACCGCCAGAATCGGGCACACACCGCGACGTCCACCATCCGCACGTCGCAGACTGGTGATCAGCGCATCGTACTCCCCCTTGATCGCATCGAGTGGCGCGGACTTCCGCATTTCGCAGCATTCTTTCTGTCCCTCCGGGCTCAGATAAAGCACGCCGTGTTTCTCGGTCTGCTCCTCCATCGTCAAGACGGGCACAAGTGTCCTAATGTTCAGACCATACGTCTGAATCAAGCGATCACGAGTGTCGAGCGTTTCCTGGAACAGAACACCTGTATCGACGAACAGCACGGGAAGATCGATCGAGTTCGCATGCAGCATGTGACAGATGACGTTACCGGACTCCTGCATGGAAGACATTGCCGCGACGCGAGGGCCGAACATTTCCCGCGCCCAGAGCAGCAATTCCTGCGGCGTGCGATCGTCGAATGTGCGATTCAGATCAATCAAATCAACCTGAGTTAAACGGGGCATGCTACAAATCCCATGGGGCACAAAGCCGCAGCCTCTGTCACCCATTGCTCCGGGAACGAGACTGCCTGAATAAACCGATCCGAATCATAGCGGGTTTACAGGAAAAGAGGTCTGGACCTCATCGGCTTTTCAGTTTTGCAATCTTTTTGCGCTGTCTTCAGGCCTGCTGCAGGAAAATCACCTCCGGTGGGTGTGGTCATCCCAGAAACGTTTGTCGTCCCGGCTTTCGCCGGAATGGCTGGGTGAAAGCGGATTCGTGAGGGCGTCTGAGTTATCCGGGTTTTGTTCCGTCGGTACGGATCGTGTGTCCGGAGCGGTTTGGCGCAACGCGGCACAATGTGAAAGCCTGGAGCATCGCCCCAGGAAACGATAATATCGAACGTGGAAGCCCTGAAAGGCAACGCCGTGAAGGATTTTCATGCGGTCAATCACTGTGATTCGGCCACGAAGTGGCCACAGCATGTAGCCGTGGGTGAAACCCACGGTCGGGCAGAACCAGATTGACCGACAGCCCCGAATGGGGCGACAGCAAGCGTGGGTTGGACCCGTGCTGTCGTCCCTTCGGGACTCACAATCCCTTATGATTCCGCATCCACGGGCTGACGCCCGTGGCTACATGCTGTCGCCGCTTCGCGGCCGAATCACTCGCGCCGTGGACTTAAGCAATCCTACTGGCGAGCGGGGTACGTAAGTGCCCTGATTTTCGCATCATTCGCGACAAATCAGGGGATTCACATCCCCCGCTCGCCTTTGAGCACCACGTGAAGGAACGAAAAAAGCGAAGCTGACACGTCAGCTTCGCTTTTCGAGATTCTTCGGTTTGCCGTGAAGTTTACCGAGCCGCCGCGTCCCACCACCAGCGTCCGGACTGGCCGATTGGATTCGCCTTCGCCGCTTCCTTCGCAACTTCGGCCGAAACTTCAAACGTCTCAGGATTCTGAACGATGGATTTCAAATCGCCTCGCACACCACCCGCGACCTGGACCACAATGTCGCCCCCGCGGTAGGTTTTGAAATTGGCGGCCGTCATCAATTCATCGGGAACATCGACGTCTGCGGGCTTGTAGGATCCATCTGCTCCAAAGACTGCGGAATGCCATCCCACCTGATGTCCAATGCCCTGCGACTGCACCAACGCAGAAACCAACGCCAGGTCAAACACGTTCTGCAGGTCGGCAAAGACCATTTCCTGATCTGCCAGCTTCGGCAGGTTTTCGGTAAACAGGCGAGCAAATTCTGCGTTCGCCTTTTCTGCTTTGCCAGTTGACTCGTGAGTCCCATCGTTCTTCACGATCTGGTTTTCTGACAGGCAGCGAATCGCCCGGCCAGAGAACTCAAACGCCTGCTGATTCGGAGAGACATAAATCGCATCGTAACCGACAGTCATCCACCATCGCAGTGCGTCCATTGATGAGCCGCGACGCTCCTCACGGCTCATCAGATCGAAGTAGCTCTTCATTCCTTCAGCACCTTCACGTTTACCGATGCCGATCAGTTTCATCTGATAGTCGGCATCGACGATCACGCTGGCGATGCGTGAATCCTGCGGAATGCCCTGCACAATCACATTCTGCAGTCCGAGTGTTTCCTCTGCTTTCTTTGTGAACGCACCGACGTTCCGGGCCGACAATGCGCCGTTCTTACCGACCAGTGCCTGAACGGCTTTCACTTGTTCCGGTTTCGGATCGATTGAGCACATAAAGAAGCCTTGGCCACCGGACGAAAATGTGCGGCTGAGAGTTACCAGATCATCCAGTTTCAGAGTCGGACGCTGCTGAGCGACTCCCACAGTGCGCCCCGTTTCATCAACCGCCCAGTCACCTGCCGGACCACCGATGACCACGTCGCCAGTCTCGGCAAACACAAATAGATATCGAACTTCCGTCAGTCCAGCCAGACACGCCACATCGTCCGACACTGGTTGACCAGCTTCGGTCAACTGTTGAATATGTTGTTCCAGTCGCGGCAATGACACGAGTCGCAGATTCGACGTGGCATGGACATCATGATTGTGATTCGCCGATTTTGCCATTTCGAAGGCCGAGATCAGTCGCGAATCATCTGCCGCCAGCGTGAGCGCTGCGATGACCGCCGGTGCCCCCATGAAGACCCCTTGAGAGAACTGGCTCATCCGTCCGCCTTCACCGTCAATATCGAACCAGCGTGCGGGAGGTGCGGTCTGTTCCTGAATCAATGTGATCAAAGCCGTAAAGTCTGCAAACTGCGATCCCCCCTGAGCCTGCAAACCTGCCTGCGCATCCCGAGCCTTGCTGGCGGTCATTCGGTCCCCTACCAGATCGGCAGCAGAGGCCAGTGCTTCTGTCGCGGCCAGAAAATCGCCCTTCTCAGCCGCCATGCGGGCTTCTCCCCGCAATTTGGCAGATTGCATGATGGCGTCCAATGACGGTGCGGTCTCCCCGTCAGATGACCCAGCGAACACGGAGCCTGACAGCGCCGGGGCTGAAAAAACTGCGAGAAGACAGGCCAGCTTCACACCCTTGCGGAATGTGCGATTTAGCCCACAATGAAGCGAAGAAAACGCTGAGAGAGACTGACGCATCTGCGTGACCTCAAAAAAATCGAAGAAAGGCGGCTATCCGAATAAGGGGTCTGACCCTCTCCGGGGAGCTGAACGACTCACACAATTGCTTGCATCATCAAAGGGTCAGACCCCTTTTCGGATAGCTCACTTCGCGCAGGGGAGCGACAAAGTCAGAATTGACCATTGCTTAGGATCGTCGCGAATTAGCTCAGCGTCAAGAAGAATCCTGCAATTCCATGACATACCAGTTGTCTGCGATGCGCCGGTTCTGCTGACTGGAACGAATTTGCCGGACACTTTTGAGTGTCGTAACGATCATTCCTCAACTACTGGCGAGCCGGGGGTGTCAACCCCCGGATTATTGGCAAATTCCGTATCAAGGGACTAACGTCCCCCGCTCGCCAAATCACACGAATTGCTCGATATGCCCGAACTCCCTGAAGTTGAAACCATGGTCCGCGGCATTCGCTCAGACTGCGTCGGACGCCGAATTGATCAGACGCTGTTCCCGCCCTGCCCTTGCAAGCCGATTCAGATCAGGCCCGGTCGCCGCGCTTTCATCAAACAGACTCAGGGCAGGACGATCACCGAGATTCGCCGTCTGGCAAAACGCATCGTGCTGGAACTCGACTCCGGCCATCTGATTGTCGTGGAGCCACGCATGACGGGATTGATGCTCATCACCGACCCGCCGACTTTCGAACATCGACGCATCCGCTTTGAGCTTTCGCCCGCTCGGAAGAAGGCACCCAGCCTTGAATTCTGGGATCGTCGCGGCCTGGGCACAATCTCACTACTCACCCCGCAGCAATTTCTGAAACTTGAATCGCGACTTGGCAAGGACGCACTTGACCTTCCTGTCGAGGACTGGATATCGATCCTCGCACGAACTGAGCGAGAAATCAAAGTTGTGCTGCTGGATCAAGCGTGTGTGGCGGGCATCGGAAACCTCTATGCCAGCGAGATTCTGCATGAATCCCGCATTTCGCCATTCCGCGCTGCGTCCAGTGTTTCCAGACGGCAAATTCAAAAGTTGGCGAACGCCACGAATCGTATTCTGCATGAGGCCATCGCCTACGAAGGCTCGACGCTGGGTGACGGCACGTATCGCAACGCTCTGAACAAAGACGGCGGCTATCAGAATCACCATCGAGTCTATCAGCGAGCAGACACACTCTGTCCGTCGTGCGGGAAGGCGAACATCCACCGTGCCGTGCAGGCTCAAAGGGCTACGTTTTACTGTCCACGCTGCCAGCGTTAAACCGCACACGGTGCCCACTGACTCGTTTAACCGCGTGCCCAGCGGGCCGCGTGAGGGATTCCCCCTGGCCCGATTATACTCCACGCGGTCATGAATGAGAGAATTGGCGAGCGGCATGCGTCAGCTTGCCGGTACAAAAAAGCGACGTACCGGAGGGCTCACGCAACTCCGCTCGCCGGACTCATTTCTGGCAGCGCGGAGGACACGATGCGCGGGGCGTTGCCCACGCGGTTAAACGAGTGAGCTTTCCTCAACTGCGCCCGTCTACCAGATATCGTCAACCCGACCGTTCTCTGCATGCACCAATCGCCCGGGACCTGCCCAGTCGGGTGCAGACTGCAGGATTCGCAGCCACACATGATCGCCGCGTGCGACACCCTCAAATGACAGGTGATTTCCCAACTCATCTTCGGATGAGAATTTCTCAGCCTGCCAGTAAACCGCCGGAGCGATGTCAAACGCCTTTGCCACAACTGCCACATCAATCTGCAGGCCGCCGGGAACTTGCTTGCCGTCAGCAGCTCCGCCGTAAACTTCGGTCCGCGACAAAAACAGTGAGACTTCCCACACATCCGCGTCCAGATCGTGGAAGAAATGACATCCCACGGGTGCTGCCGCCTCGCGATCCAGGATGCCACGAACGGCATCGTTTACAAACCACCTGAGCCATGCCGGTGGTACTGTTTTCGGATTTGTCTTACCCTGCATCGTGGCACTGTCTGTGGAAGGTTTATCGGCAATTCTAAAACAATCCGAACGAATTCTCCCACTTCGTTTTCACGCGGGATACTGGGAAACCCCTTCCCTCTGAATTCGACGACCTTGCGTGAAAGAGTCCGGGAATTTCTGAACGCCGCAAATGGGGCGGGCAAAGAAGTTTTCACACGTAGCACAGGCTTCAAAGCAATCCTTGCGCCAGGATCACTCAACGGCGTTATTTGAGCCATTTTGAAGGTTGTGGTTTATTATCCGGTAGAAGTTGATAAGACTTCTTTACATGATGACGTTGCAAAACGACAACACGATCGGTCACTCGACGCCTTCATCTTCGATCAAACAGTCATTACGGCCCGTCAGCGGAGTTGCCAGAATGGAAGCCTCATCTGCAGCCTGTCGATTCTTCAGTTCCCGCATGCTGCGCGCAGGCGTGGCATTGACCATCCTGATGCTGCCGGCTTCTGTTCACGCGCAGGTCAAAGAGCTGAAAGCGAAATCATATCGTGACCGCGTCTGTGACTTCGTCATCCTTGTTGACGGAACGCGGCTGACAGGAATTGCCATCAGCGAATCTCCGGCACGCATCGTCCTGCGTACGGAGCGACTGAAAGCAGACGCTCTGGAATTGTTCACCGGAGAGATCCAGCCTGCCCTTGCCAATCAACTTGGCGAACAAAACCAGAAACTGACCGGCATCCTGCGATTGCGGATGAATCAGCTCCGAATCGATGCCCCCGATGACCTGCAACAGATCGGATTGCTGGAAGAAATAATCGAACGCCTCAGTCCTGACGATGAACAGGCAGTGCCGCCATGGATCATTGTCGAAATTGAGCCCAGGAGATTGAAACGACTGCAGACGCTCGCCCCGAATCGCCGCGAACTGGCCACGCTGGCATTGCTGAATAAGATCGACGATTTCGAAGAACTGCATTGGCAGACTGTCACGTCGGGACTGCAGGCGATTCCGGAAGCACAATTGATACGGCCCGCTCCGCCTGAGCACGCCGTGCCGCCGGATGTCATGGCCGAACGGATTCTTGCGGCGATCGACGTACGCCTGAATAAGGCCACGTGGTTGATTCGTACCGGCAATGAATTCGTTGAAGAAGACGCAAAGCCTGACATGGCAGCCTTATTGACGTCGCTTCTCGGCGATTCGCTGAACAACACACTCCAGGATCTGCTCAACGAAACGGGCGGCGCTGCATCCAATCCGTCAGATGTCAAGAAGCAGAGCAATGAATCGCTGCCGGCGGCTGCCATTCGAATTGCCGAAAAGAACAATCATTCCTCGGTTGTTGTTTCTGCATTCGAATTCGACATCGCCAACGGAGCCGCTTCCGTCACGCGCCAGTTGTTTCGAAATTCGAAGCCGGGCGGTTGGATTCCTGTCGTCACATCGACAGGTTCGTCCACGACCAATGATGTGACTGAGGAACAAGTCCGGAAAATTGAAGACGATCCGCAAGTGAAACAAATCAGTGGCTTGCTGTCACAACTAAGTCCCGATCCGAATGCCCTGAAAACGGCACTGCAAATGGGAGCTGTCGTGCAGTCCGCGTTATCAAAGGCTGACGCAGCATTTCAGAACACACTGGAGGAAATTCTCACCGCGCGGATGGCCGTCGATGAAACTCCACCAACCGTTGTGCTTGGAGTGGGAAAAGGGGGCGATGTGTGCCGGGATAAACCGGTTTGGGATAAAGAATGAGAGTATCTTACGAAGAAAATTCAGCCAATTACTTCGGCCTTCAGCGGAGGGGCGATTTGCAAACCGAAATTGTCTTAAGCGTCCGTGCGAAGGGTAACGCAGGCCAGCCATTGAGCTCCCGCCCAAAACGACTGAACAGGGCACCGATTTCGTATGCCGATCCTGTCCTGTCAGCGAGAAGGCAAAACCGTGCGCACCGCTTTGGCAAGGTGCGTACGGACACGGCGGCGCCCGACTCAAGGCAGGAGCCGTATGAGGTAATTCTTCAAGTACGGATCTGTGCGGGGGGGCCGCTGGCAACAGTGGTCCTTACCGCGATTCCAGTTTATTGA
>JAYTAK010000810.1:0-3355 GCA_043737515.1 Candidatus Kuenenia sp.
AATGATCGTGCGTCACCATGATCAGTGTCGCGCCGGAACGATTGGTTTCCGTCCGCAGCAGCCGGACGATTCGTGCCGCATTGACCGGATCAAGGTTACCCGTCGGCTCATCTGCCAGCACCACCTGAGGCGACAGCAACAAGGCTCGACAAATCGCCACGCGCTGGCGTTCGCCCTGTGACAGCCGCGTCACAGAGCGCCGCTCAAAGCTCGACATTTCGACACTATGCAACAGCACGCTTGCGCGTTCGCGGAGTGACTTTGTGACAGTGACCGACGGATGAATGCGGCACGGAAGCAGGACGTTGTCGAGCACGTTCAGGTAATCGATCAGTTGAAAATCCTGAAAGACCTGGCCGACATGTTTCAACCGAAAGAGGCGGCGCTCATTGTCGTTCAACCGATGCACGTCGGTGTTGCCAACTCGAATTTCACCGCCGGAACCAGGCAGGATACCGGCGATCAGATTCAGCAGCGTTGTTTTTCCTGAACCGCTGGGCCCGACGATCACTGCCGACCGACCTGTTTCCAGATTCAGTTGCGGAATCCGCAGCCGAAACGTTCCGTCGCCGTAAGTGAAAGTGAGCTGGTTGATGGAGATCATGATGAACGTCTGCAGACTTCTCGCTTAACCGCGTAGCCATGGTCTCGCGCATGGATAGACAAAAAATGAAAGCGCGGCCCGATGGGCACGCGGTTAAACGATGTCAGGGCTTGAGGACAATCTTCCCGGACAGCGTGCCGGCGGAGTTGAGCGTGTTGTCTTCCTGAAGCTGGTGAGCCTGCGCGGCTTCAGACAACGGGAGTCTCGCTCCGATGAGTGGCTGGTAGCGTCCATCGGCGAGCATCGAATTAAGTGCAGTCGCGGCGACTCGCTGTTCTGTCGGTGACGCATTAAACATGGCAAACCCGATCGCGCGGAGATCTTTCACATAGAACGGGCCGACAGGGAATTCGGGACGTGCATCCCGGCCAGCCATGAAAATCATGCAGCCACGCGGTGCCATCAGCGAAATGCAGCGATCCAGAGTGGGGGCCCGCAGAGTCTCAAACCACAGTTGGATGGGACCGGTCGCGGCTGTGATTTCTGCAAACCGCCGATCGATATCTTCCGTCCGATAGGCGATCACATGAGCTGCCCCGAGGCGCTGGCATTCGGCCACTTTTTCCGCCGAGCCTGCCGTCGTAATCACCGTCGCACCTGCGGCCCTGGCCAGTTGCACGACAGCCGAACCGACGCCACCCGTGCCGCCATTCACGAAAACCACTTCACCCGCTTTCAAACCGCCGTGCAGAAAGAGTCCCAGGTGCGCCGTGATTCCGACGAGTGCTCCTGCGGCGGCCGATTCGCTGCTGACTCCGTCGGGAATCGGATACAGCCACTGTTCGTCAATCGCACAGAATTCGGCAAAGGTGCCCTGACGACCGGCCAATCCCTGATTGCTGCCCCACACGCGATCACCGGGCTGGAGATTCTCGGCGTTCGGGCCAACGGATTCGACAACACCTGCAACGTCGCAGCCGATGATGTACGGATTCGGCAACGCCGCTTTGACGATGCCTGCTCGGATATACGTGTCGATCGGATTGACGGCGACCGCTTCGGTTCGCACAAGCACCTGACCACTGCCCGCTGTGGGAGCAGGTACTTCCTTCCATTGGATGATGTCCGGCTTTCCGGTTGTCGTAATGATTGCAGCTTTCATCAGAAGATTCCTCGGCGAGCGGCATGCGTCAGCTTGCCGGTACAATGTGATTATTAAAACAGACTGCCGGAACTGCGCTCCGCTTGGTCCGGCCTACGCGGGACCGGCGAGCGGCATGCGTCAGCTTGCCGGTACGTTGCAATTCGTAAGTCTCACGTCTACTTTGGGCTGTCGTCGCTCCAGTACAATATAGACGCACATGGCCATCAGCGCCAAAACACTCATGCTCGCGCCCAGCATAAGACACGACGGACGATACGTCCATGCGATGGTATGATTTCCGGCCGCGACACGCACCTTGCGACGAAACCCGCGAGACGTCGCTGGATCCATATCGACACCGTCCACCGTCACACGCCAACCCGGAAACATCAGTTCATTCACCGACACAACCGCATCGTCCGTCAACGAAACGCTGAACACATGCCGCGATGGGCGCTGTTCGCTCCACGTTAGTTCGCTCAACGAAGCAGCAGGCTCCACGACCACACGACCAGTCGCCGACTTCAATCGATAGAGATAACAATCCGCGTTGCCTCGCGCCCAAGCGCGATTCCAAAAACTATCCGGAGCCGCGCGAACCAGTTTCAGATCCGGTGATAATCTTGCGATCGCCTCCTGAGCCAGAAGATGTGTCGCACCCAGTTCACGCAGTCGTTCGACGTCCATTGGTGATGGAAACTCGGAATCATCGACATTCATCTGCGGCCACTTTTGTTGATCAAAGTACTCCGCCGGCCCCAGTCCCAGATACTGCGGCATACAACTCACGCCAAACAGATTGCCCGCGTTTTGTCCAGGAGCCCATAACCTTGCGGTCGGCTTGTTCGCAAACTCCGCCGCAATCCAACTGTCGTGCAAACCGGCAATCGGTGGCGTCGGCACAATCTGAGCATCACACACCGGTGCGTAGCCGGATGAAAGGAGATCAGGCAGCGTTAACATGGCAATCAGTGCCGTCACAACAAATCGCATCGTGCGAGATTTCCTCGCCAGGATTGCATCAAGCACCAGACCTGCAACGATTGCGAATCCCATCGTTGCAACGATGGTGTAACGAGCAGGTCCCATAAAGAAACCAAATCCCGGCAGATGCTTCATCACGGGAACGAACCACCCAAATGCATAGACAATCGCAGCGCCAGACAAGATCAGCCAGGCTTTCCAATGCACCGTCCGCAGTCGCTGTCGCACGGGATATTGCAACAGGCACAACACCATCCCCAGAGGAATCAAACCGACGTATAAGTGCGCTTCTACCTGATTCGTGTCGGCATTCGACTTCAATAACGAAGGTTCCTTCATCTTCTGCGACTGCACAATTTCCGGTGAATGCCAGTACCACCAACTTGCGACCAGTTGGCTGAGATACACCGGAGGCATGTGGCCGTACGCCGGATTAAACGCCGCGTTACTGCCATCGCGCTGACTCAACTGTCGCAGTTCCAGTGTCGGTATCAACTGGACGGCAGCAAGACAGACTCCGGCAGCGATTGCCCCCGTCACCAGCATGCCGCCTCGAACGCGACTGACAGATTTCATCGCATCGTCAGCGGTCGTCCGGCGACCCGACGTCAGCAGCGCATAGCCGAGGCAGCAGAGCTGTGTAATGAACGCCAGCGCAAAATGGCCTGCCAGTAAATGTGTTC
>JAYTAK010000811.1:0-7643 GCA_043737515.1 Candidatus Kuenenia sp.
GGCTGAAGCAGCCTTGCTTGTGAACCGTCAGATCGATCGCGGCTTTCCAGTCTTCGACGGTCGTCGGATTGTTGGCTCCGTGAAGATGCTGAGCCGACCAGTCGCTGGGGGCGAGGCAGGGGATTTCCCAGCAACTGTTGTTGATCACGTACGGATACGGATAGTTCTTGATGTAGTTCACAAAATTGTTGTGGACATTGCCGCCGTACTTGTTGTTCTTCGGCAGGTACTTCCAGAATCGCTCGTTGCCGTTGGCGTCGAGCACCAGTTCCTTTGGCAGTGATTCGTCTTCGGACGTGAAGAATGTGAAGACCGACGAATCGATCTGCAGGAAGTTTTCATTTTCTGTGGTGCTGTCAAAGATCTCGGAAAAGAACCGAGGACTCACGGTGTTTAACGAATCACAGCACGGAGTTCGGAACGCGACAGGATTATTGCCGGGGATCTTTCCCATGAGGTCCACGCAGCGGTCGTAGGTGGATTTAGCTTTGGCAAAAGCAGGCTCAAAAAGGTGTCTGGAACTCTCTCGCGTCACAACTTCAGCAGCGGGTTTTGAAGCTTCCAAAGTTCCAGACACCTTTTTGAGACCGTCGCCACCCTGCAGAATCGGACACGGATGATCGATCGTGTGGCATTCGATGCTCAGTCCTTCCCCGAGCCAGCTCTGCAACTGCGGATCATCCGGCTTGACTTCATTGGTCATGATGCTGACGGGGGCGCGGCCGTCGATTTGCTTGAGCCGATTCAGGATCGGTCGCAGGTAGTGTTCGTACTTCGCCGGGTCACGCATGTCGTCGATGCCGAGCACAATCACGGCCTCGACGCCTTCCTCACCGACCCACTGCGGAGTGATCAGCTTCGGGAAATCCTTGTGCGGATACCACGGATTGCATTCGTCAAGATACGCCAAACGGTTGCCGTCCTTGGCTCGCTCAGCCGCTTCGTCGCCAGACTGTGCGATGCCATTCCAGAAAATGGAGCAGACAAGAGCAACAACCAAGCGCAACATCGACATTGAAAAATCTCCGACGCGGACGCTGAAAAACGGGCGGGATGAAGAGAGCCTCGAATTATAGACGCATCGCGACAAAGTCGCACGCCACCGTACGATGGACATTCATGTCCGTCGAATTGCCAACAAACATCGCCGCAGCGAAAGACATCGTGGCCAGGAAGCTCTGGACTTGGTCGAGCGGCAGAAGAATTTTGCCGTAGTTGAATTCGTGAGAATTCACTTCTCCCCTGAATTCTCACGAATTCAGCTACCGGACCGGGTCGGTTTAGGCCGCCGCTTGCTCTATGGAATGTCGTTTGGTTAAGACTCGGACAAGAATGTCCAAGGTACAGGAATCGCAGTCATGGCACGAACAAAAACTCACTGCAATTCAATAGCGCGCGGCTGAGTGGGGTCAGGCCATGACTGGTGACGACGGCACGCGATTGTTGTCGCTCGGCGATAGTCGGATCACGTGCCAGGACCAGCCGGAAGAGCTGTTCGATCTGCGCGTCAATGTCATCTGGTCTGCCGCCGCTTTGAGACGTCGCGATGGCGCGGGTTGCAAGTTTGTCAGCTCGATCGAGCACAAACGGGCTGTTAAACAGGTTCAGCGCCTGAATGGCGGTTGTCGAACGGCTTCGGCGAGGACTTGCCTGACCCGCATTAGGGCAGTCAAACGCTCCGAACACGGGCACGGGTTCCATGCGAACTTTGTGCGAGTAGATCATGCGGCGCATGTTCTCGGTAGTGAAATCTTCGACGGGCGGAAAACCATCGAGCCCGCCGCGTGTTTTGAAGAAGCTGAAACCGGGCCCGGACATTTTGAGGTTCAGTTCACCGCTCACGGACAACATACAATCCCGGACGGCTTCGGCCTCCAGTCGCCGCGAAGCAAACCGCCACAGCAGCCGATTGTCGCGATCAGCAGCGACCGCGAGCGGCGAGACCTGGCTGGATTGCCGGTAGGTTGCGGAATTCAGAATGAGTCGGTGCAGATGCTTCATGGACCAGCCGCTGTTGATGAATTCCTGCGCGAGCCAGTCGAGCAGTTCCGCATGCGAAGGTTTCACGCCGTTGATTCCAAAATCATTCGGCGTATCGACAAGGCCGAGTCCAAAATGCTGTTGCCAGATGCGGTTCACCATGACGCGCGCGGTCAGTGGGTTTTGAGGTGACGCGATCCAGTTGGCCAGATTGAGTCGTCGCTGCTGTTCAGATGTCAGCGGCTGATCGCCCGATGCGGTTGATTGATTCACTGCGCCACTGGATGTCAGACTGAACATCGCAGGCACAAGCGGCGATGTCTCGTCAAGCGGCTGCTCAGGATCACCTCGCCGCAGCAGATATGTTTTGTCTGGATCGCGAAACGTGCCGCCATAAACCATGCGAGGAGGTTCAAGTTGTTTCTTCTCGGCTTGCAGGCGAGACAATTCTGCGACATTCTCTGCAAGGTTGGCCGGTCCATCGGAAGATTGATTTCGCAATAGCCTCGGGATTGGATCGAACGGGGTTCCCATCGGCACACGATCATCGCTGCGTGCAACGATGGTCCATTGCTTACCGTCGAGCGACGTGGAAATCTCATAGCGGACCGGCAGGCGATCTTTGAACGCTTCGTTGCGATCCCTCCCCCAGACAATGCGGTCGATTGACACGGCCGCAGGAAACTCCAACTGCACCCAGCCCCCACCACGTTCATTCGAAATCCAGCTTCGATCGTTACCGTATTGACCGTCGTTGATATGTTTGAGTTGATGGCTGCCCGTGTCAGAGTAGTTGCCGGAAGACGTGGCGACCGTGCCGCCTGTTGCCAGCGCCACATTCTGCGGTGAATCTGCGGAGGAAAAGATTTCGAGTTCGTCGAGGCACGGCTCATGCTGATTGCCGTTGATCGTTTCGTGCGTCGTGAATCGCACAAACTTTGCACTCACGGCATCAAAGCGTTCGACGTTCATTTTCGCATTGACCGCAGGTCGCAAACGGGGCAACTTCAATGACGCCGACTCATCGACATGAGCAAGTGCAGCATCCATAATCTCCTGCAGCACGATCGCATCCGCCGTGATGCCCGTGCCTGTCTCGCCGCCACGCAGCATGATTTTTGAAGCGGCAGTCAATGTGACGGGACCGACAGACTTGAGGCCGCTCCAGAGCGGCTGCTGTTCAGTTTCGCCGGTGGTAATTCCGGCCATGAAATATTGATCGACAGTCGCCAGTTCACGCTGATCGTCATGAGTCGCCAGATCGCCATCGTCGTCCAGCAGATATCGGGCATCTCGCGTGTGGACGCCGCTGCCGTGGGCTCCCCAGGAAAGCCAGAGTTCAAAAGTGCCGTTCACCGCTGGATGCCAGGTGAGCACATCTTCGCCTGGCACGTTGTTCCACCATGTGTAATGCCCGCCGCTCAGGTTTCCGACACGATCGATGTCACCCGGATCGTCGCGATAACCGCGTTGCGTGCCTTCCGGATTATTGCCCGGACCATTTGCTGTTTTGAGTGCCGTGGTTCGCGCAGGGTCGTCTTCATTGATGATCAGGGTGCGACCGGCGAAAGCCAGCGGTTCGAATTGTCGCAGCATCGATTCCAGTTCCTGGATCTTCTCCGCAAGCTGTGCCGCCCGCTGCGTTTTTTCCGATGCTGCTGCATCGCGGATCGGACGATCTCCGTAATCGACGCCCGCAAAGAACGCCTGCATATTGTAATAATCCTGCTGCATGATCGGATCAAATTTGTGATCATGGCAGCGGGCACAGCCGATCGTCAGTCCCAGAAACGAACCGCTCGTGCCGACGATGATCTCATCCAGCGCGTCCTGTCGGGCGAGGCGTTTTGAAACATCATCCGCCCCGATCTGTCCGGGAAGCAGCACGGCGGACGCCACCATGAAGCCGGTTGCGGCATCCGCATGAAACACGTCACCGGCCAGTTGTTCGCGCACGAACTGATCGTATGGTTTGTCGTCGTTCAACGCCTGAATTAAGTAGTCCCGATAGGGCCATGCGTTTTCGCGCGGCGTGTTGACTTCAAAGCCGTGGGTGTCGGCGTAACGAATCACATCCAGCCAGTGCTGAGCCCAGCGTTCACCATAGCGCGGACTTGCGAGCATCGTTTCGACCAGCGATGACCACGCATGCGGATCGCCGTTCGCTTCAAATGCGGCAACTTCTTCAAAACTCACCGGAAGCCCCGTGACGTCAAATGCCAGACGGCGCATGAGCGTGCGGCGATCGGCCACAGGATTGAACGAAAGGCCATGTTCACGCAGTTTTGCGAGAATGAAATGATCGATCACATTCAGTGGTGCCGTGGCACTTGTTCTCTGATCGGCGAGGTCCGGCACAGCGACCGGCTGCAGCGGTTGAAAGGCCCAGTGCTGTAACCGAGGATCAACGGCGGCTTCCCGATCGTAGTCTGTCTCGGGCCATTGTGCGCCGTCATCAATCCAGCGATGTAGCAGCAGAATATCATGCGGCTTCAACGACGGGCCTTCCGGTGGCATACGTTCGTCAGGATCGGTGGATCGTACGCGCCGCAGCAAGTCACTGTCGATGCCTTTCCCCGGCACGATGACCGGCCCACTGTCACCGCCTTTGAACGCCGCATGACGGGCGTCCAGACGCAGTCCGCTCTTCTGTGTCGCTGGACCATGACACTTGCCGCAGTGCTCAATGAGCAACGGTCGAATCTGCTGTTCGAAGTTCACCTGATCCTGGCCGTGCGCGGATTGACTCAGCAGAATCAAAGCTGTCGAGATCACGCTGAGCGAAAACCGTTGCATTAGTTTGGCGTTCCTTTTGTCGTGCAGTTCCGACCCGCCATCATTCAGTAATTCCATCGCAAATTCATTTCCAAAGACTACGAGTTCAAGTCTCAACAGAAACTATCACTCAATTCAGATCCATCCCTGTCAGGCGTTCTTCCACCAAGTCGGCTCGGCAACCCAGTTCGATGACGCTGCGACGAATTTCCTCGCCACTCACGGTGCCTCGGGGATACGTATCGACCATTACAAAATAGGGCTGGCCATCGATATCGCGAATCGAAATACCGCCATGAAGCACAACGGCATTCAGCCGCAGAGCTTCTTCATAGAAATTCGGAGTTGCCTTGCAGCACAGACTGTAAATCATCAGCAACCGATCACCGGCTGCGTGTTCGCTGTTCTGGATATACACTTTTTGCGTGCGTTCTCCGCGGAGAGTCAGGTGGACCAGAAAACGATCGTGGCTGTCGCGCGTCCAGCGGATATTTGGCAGGCCGTTGAAGGCATCATAGATCAGATTATCCAGATCCTGCGCGGAACCCAGCACAGCCCGCAACAATTGAGCGGCCGCTGCGCCATCGCGCGGGCGATGATCGGGTTCGCGACTCAGCATCAGCGACACGCATTCCGCGATGTCCAGCGGAATCGCGTCGTTGATCCGCCGCACGCTGACGCACTTTTCCGTCAGAATGGACTTCATCAGCGAATTGACGGAATCGCCTTCAAACGGATAGCGTCCCGTGAGCATCACGTAGTAACACACGCCCAGAGCGTAGACGTCCGTCGCGGGCGTTGCGGACTGTCCCTCAAACAATTCCGGCGCCATGAAATAGGGCGTACCGGCAAGTGCGTGTCCTTCGACGTCCGCGACAACGACCCGTTTCGCCAGCCCGAAATCGACGATCTTGGGAGTTCCGCCGGGTGTCACAAGGACGTTATCAGGTTTCAAATCCCGATGAACGATGCCCAGCCGATGCGCCATTGCCAGCCCGGACGCAATCCCCACAGCCATCTGAGTCGATCGAATCGGTCCAATCGCTCCCTGCAAGTCGATTTCGTGCTGGAGCGCATTGCCTGCGACATATTCCATTTCCAGAAAATGAAAGTCGTCAGCGCGACCGATGGCATGTGTCGTCACCACATTCGGATGCACGAGTGCCGCAGCCGCGCGGCCTTCGTTTTCGAACCGCGCGACATAGTCAATGTCTGTCTGAATTCTGCGGGGTGACAACAGTTTGAGCGCGCACAGTCGCTGCAGACTTCTGTTGCGGGCCAGATAGACGACCCCCATGCCGCCACGCCCCAGCATTTTTTTACACTCGTAGATGTTCAGCACCTGCCCTGGCAGCAGCAACTGGTCGAGTTCGATTTCGGTAGACACGGCGTCTACATCAGTGCTGCCGGCATGCACGATCATGGTGTCATGTGCCGATCCGCCCGGCCCTTTCAACATCGGCTTTCCGCAGCGCGGGCAGGTGCCGGAGTTTATCGCGACAGCATGGTGGCAGTGCGGGCAGACATCTGTCATTGAAGTAGACTCTTACACGGTCAGCGAATCACACATGGCAGGCCAAGATTTCAGCCATAGATTACACTGGCCTGATTCACTTAGTGTGACAGATTTCTGGAATTTCTGAAGATCCAGGCGTCAGGCACTCAGACTTTGGCGATGAGACAACGCATTTGCAAAGTTCGACAGATCCCGGCCAATGCTGGCAGCCTGTTCATCTGTCAGTTCTGCTTTTCCGAATCGGACCTCATTAAACGCCATCGCAATGCGGATCGGTATCTGACGAAGCTCTTCGGACTGCAATCGCTCCCCGAACCGCAGAATTGCCGAGCGTCCGTTTTCCAGCGCACTGCTCGCGGTCGAAAGTCGCATGCCGTGTTGTTCGCACAAGCTGCAGAATCTTGCATAGAAGCGAATCACCGATCGCCGCGCGCGTTGCTTTTCAGAGAATCGTGCCAGTATGGCCTGCACGATACGCAGCAGTTTTTCCCACGGATGCAGGCGGGAAATCAGACCGCCGACAAACAGCAGCAGGAATGTTGCCACGCCGCCACGCCAACTGAACCATGATTCCGGCGACTTCAGAAACGACTGGATTTCGTTCCATGTGGCCTGAAGCAATCCTTGTTGACGAATCGAATCAAACATGGACTTCGAGGTGGAGATCACGGGGGCAAAGAACTTTTTCTGGCGTTCGGCCGACATGTTGTGAACGCCGTCATTCCACATATCGGAAATCGCCGTCTGCAGACTGCCCATCAGCGAATCGGTCTTTGCGGCAGACACGGTTTCGCGCCGCGGCGCTGCAGGTGTCGGCTCCAGCGTCTCCCAGCGATCATCCAGATAAACTTCGACCCAACTGTGTGCGTGCAGTTGGCGGATTTCATTCTTCCCGGTCATGGAATTCACATCGCTGCCATAGTAACCATTCACCAGCCGCGCCGGAACCTGCACCGACTGCAGCATGAGTGCGCAGGCAGATGCGAAGTATTCGCAATGACCGGACTTCGTGTTGAACAGAAAGTCTTCCACCGGATCAAGCGTCTGATCCTGTCGCGTCTGCAAGGTTGAATACTTGAACCCGTTCTCGGCACTCAGGTACTGCATGATTGCGCGGACTCGGCCCGCTTCCGGAATTCGCCTGCCGTCTTTCGTGCAAAGTTGATTCGTCAGCGCCTGCAGACGTGGCAGGTCGTTGTCGATATTCGGTGTCAAATACAGTTCGCGCGCGAAGCGACGCACGGATCGCCTGATGGCATTGACTTCATCGCTCGGGCCCTGATGAGGCATCGTCCAGAATTCGAAAGTGGGTTTAACATCGGATGTCGGATCAATTCGCGGACATTGCACGGTGAACGTGCGAGGCTGATCA
>JAYTAK010000812.1:0-3354 GCA_043737515.1 Candidatus Kuenenia sp.
GGTAGTTACGCTGATGAACACAATGATCCCAACGATCCTGCGAGGGTAGCGAAAAGGAAGGAAATGGTCCTCATGGAAAGTGTTGCAGGAGGAGCCGGCCAACTCCGATGGGTATATTTCAATGGAAGTAGAATTGTTCAGGTCGGAGACGGATTCACATGGTGAATTGGGGCACGATTGAGCGGCCATTGTTTTACCTTATGTCTGTGAGGTGTGACATGTGTTATCGAAGAGCCTTGATTGTGGTATCGAAAGCAGCAATGTTGTTCGTGGCGTTGCGTCTGGCGGGTATCCCTTGTAACGCCGACGAGCCAAGTGTGAAACATGGACGGATTCCGCCAGCGCTCATTGAGCGATTGAGGATCGTGGTCACGGAGAGGGCTCCGGACGTGAAGATCGAGGTTGAGGATGATGACGAGGGTGGGGGATGTCGTTTTGTAGAGCGATGTGTGCGATATTCTGAACATGGAGTGAAAGGCAAACTCAAAGAAGACGGATTTAAGAAAGAAAGCTGGCGCAGCATTGGGCCATCCTCAGATGGATTTCTCCTCGAACTGTATTGGCTGCCCAGATTAGGAGGAGGTGCCGGCACAGGCTTGCGGCTGCGGTATTGGGATTCATCTGCAAGCTGCTACAAATTACCTGATGATTCAGGCTACTTTCGTATGAGTTGGGCATTTGGTACCAACACAGACATGACAATTCTGGATGCCGTGTGAGCGGAGTGCGCAGCTTTCGGAGAACCGGTCGATGACGTGGAGCCGGAAGGATGGGACGAGAAATCTGCGAGGCTCCGAGAAACAGTGACAGATGTTTTGAAAAAATATCAGTCGGAAGCAGTATGGCGGACAGACGAAACGAGCCTTGTCTGCGAGTTCAATACAATGGAATTTGACATTCACACGCTTGACGAAAACGAACACGTCAGCTCCGAGGCTCACAAGGAAACAGGCCCCGATCGCAACGGATTCATCATTCGCCTGAGTCCGCTGCAAGTCGCCCTTCGCGGACAGATGCGGCCTAGGTGCGGCGTGTCACACGGTCCTTATTGGCAACATTATTTTGCAAACTGCGATGAGTACGGTCAGCCGTTTCGGCTCGATATCCTTTACGGCGAGAATACTGACACAAAGCTGCTGAAAGAACTCACTGAGAAACTGAATGGGCAAATTGGAATGTTTCAGGGTTTTTGACGCCAGGTTTTGTGATACACCGACGGGGGACGAACAAAACGGGGGGGACGAACAAAACGGGGACAGGTGCAGTATTGAGGCTGGCGAACTCAATAAATTGGACCTGTCCCCGTTTTGTCTTCTGCGTTGAAAGAGAACTGACGAACTCGCTGGGACCGGTTCGGGATTTGAGGAAAAAAAGATGAGCATTCAAACTGCATTTTTCGTCTGGATTTTGATACTTGCTTGTGTCGCGTCGAATTCTGCGGTTGCATTAGACGACACGTCCGTTGTTCCTGATGCTTGTCGCCCACTGAAGATTGAATGCTACGGCGGCGACCGCGATAATTTTCGCGACCCCGACCCTTTTGGCTCAGAGATTACGATTCATCAGTTCCGGATTGATGGGTTGGCGGTTGACGAACAGAAGCCGGGGCCATTTCAGGGCAAGCTGGCAATTGGAGAAGGCTCTAACGATTTCACCCGCCTTAGGCACTATCACGAGAATCAGTTGGAGGTTCCCAACAATGCGTGGCTGCACCAGCGATTGCTGGAACGGGTGAGTTTCGCCAGTGGCTCAGTTGTCAAAGGTGACATCCTCCCGATCAACGGGGCGCTTTATGTAGTTGAACGTTGTCAACAAAGCGAGTTTCAAAGCGACATGGCTAATATCACATTGGCACGAATGCCACGTGACAAATGGCCAGACGGCATTCTATGCGACGAGTTCGCATATGCGCTGACAACTGGGGGCAGCATCTGGACAGCCACGATAGGTTTCGTGGCGCGAGGACAAATCCATGTTGAATGGGATGAAAACAAGCACGATTATCAACTGAAAGTGTCGAGCCAAATTGGCACAAGTCCGACGACTGGCAGAACGGTGGAGGAAATTTTTGCTGCGCGTCCCGGAGTGCCGTTTGCCTTGGAGGCGGCAGGTCAAATCTCACATTTTCAAATCGTGTCGGTCGTAGCACCCAACCCAGAATCACACATTCCTGGCTGGGTGGAACTCCGCCGCGTTTGGCCCGCAATTCCACCGTTCGGCGTACCGAGTCCCGCACCGGTAGAGTAAACGTGGAACACAAAACGGTGTCAGGAACGAATGGCACTGTCACGATCGGATGCTGAGGGAGTTGCGTGGCTTGGGAAGGAAAACCATGCTTCTCGAATCGCATGTATGTCTCGCAGAATCGCGTCAAAAGAGTCAGTTTTATGATCACGACAGTGCCATTCGTGTCAGGAACCGATTCAGTGAATTTTAATGGAAACGGTTCCTGACACCTTTATCTCCTCCGACAGTGCCATTCGTGTCAGGAACCGATTCAGTGAATTTTAATGGAAACGGTTCCTGACACCTTTATCTCCTCCCTTTATCTCCTCCGAAGTTTGGATGACTTGTTTCTGGTGGATTCGGGCTTCAACGGATATCTGGCCGTCCCGCAGTCGGTCGTCAGCCAGCTCAGCCTGCCACTGGCCACCGTGCAGCGCGGAACAACCGCCGACGGACGAGTCAGCTACTTTGACACGGTCGATGTTGGCGTGATTTGGGGCGACCAACCGAAATTCTTTCGAGCACAAGTTTGGATGAACCGTTGATCGGAACGCGAATGCTGAGCGGCCACGCCCTGCAAGCCCGTTGGGAAGTCGGTGGAAATTTCCGGCTGTCGTTGATCCCGCCGGCATGACTCGTATCGAGGCGAGTCGCGCTGCGAGGCCACCAATCACTTTGGGAGTGCTCCGGCTTGACGGAGCTTTGGATTCGTCGCGCAGCGACTTTCTTTGGCTCGGGCGACTGGGAAAGGGCTGCGCCCGAAAATTCCAAAGCGGGGTCGGGGCACCCTCTGGGTCGCTCCGCACTCCAAAAGTTGCCTTCACCGCTCCGCGTGAAGACAGCCGAGCCAACTCTCGACGTGAGACCACCCTCAAACGGTCCATCGCACACAACGCCATTCCGACGAGACTCTTCCACGAGACCGACGCACTGCCAAACGAAAACGAAAAACTCTCCAAGTCAACCGCACGCGGCTGTCTTCCAATGTAGCCTTCATCGCTCCGCGTGAAGTTAGCCGATCGCGCCATCGACGCGGGTGTCACCCGAAACCATCAAATCCGCAAAACACCATCATTCAGAAAGCCTGCCGCGAGACCGACGCGCTGGGAAATACTCCAAGTCTACCGC
>JAYTAK010000813.1:0-3353 GCA_043737515.1 Candidatus Kuenenia sp.
GGGGTAAAAGTTATTTGACATAACTCGTTTAACGACAAGCCGCAGGCGACCGCGTGCCCCATCGCCGCCGACGCCTCCGGCTTGTCGTTAAACAAAAAACTTCTGCCTCCCTGCTTATTTCGTCAGTGACCTCAGATCAGAATATCCTTCAGTACGTCGCCTCCCACATCGGTCAGACGGAAGTCGCGGCCGTTGAATTTGTAGGTGAGTTTCGTGTGCTCAAGACCCAGCAAATGCAGCAGCGTGGCGTGCAGATCATTCACATGGACTTTGTTTTCGACCGCCTTGTAACCGAACGGATCCGTCGCGCCATAATGAAAGCCGCCTTTGACACCCGCTCCGGCCATCCAGATCGTAAAGCCGTTCGGATTGTGATCGCGGCCCTTGTCGCCCTGCGAATCTGATGTCCGACCAAACTCGCCGCCCCAGATGACGAGCGTTGAATCCAGCAGCCCGCGAGCTTCCAGATCGGCCAGCAGCGCGGCAGCGGGTTGATCGGTGTGCAGGCCACACGAACGGTGATTGGTCTGCACGTCGCTGTGGCAGTCCCACGGAACATCATTCACGCTGCCGTCACCGCCGACACCCTTGCCTGCAAAGATCTGCACGAACCGCACGCCTCGTTCCACCAGTCGCCGCGCGAGCAGACACTGGCGTGAAAAGGTTTCGCATTCCGGACGATCCATGCCGTACAGCTTATGCATCTCTTCTGACTCGCGCGACAGGTCCAGCGCTTCCGGCGCGGCCATCTGCATTCGATACGCCAGTTCGAACGAGTTGATTCGCGCGGCCAGATCGGCCTGAGTCGGCCGGTTGGTGGCATGCACCTGATTCAGTTCGCGGATCAGATCGAGCTGCGAACGCTGCTGAATGTCGGAGTGTTTGCCATCGCGGGCCAGATTGTCAATCGATTCTTTCCGCCGTGCATCGAGTGCCAGTGCCTGATAGGTCTTGGGCAGAAAACCGGCCGACCAGATCTGATCGTCGCCGCGCGGCCGAGTGTCGTGGAGCACAACAAACGACGGAAGATTCTGGTTCTGCGATCCCAGGCCATACGTCATCCAGGCACCCAGCGCCGGAAGTCCGGGGCGATTGGTACCGCACATGAGTTCGAGCGACGCCGGTGCGTGATTGTTCTGTTTCAAATACATCGAATGCAGAAAGCACATCTTATCGACATGCTTGGAAAGATGAGGAAACAGGTCCGAGACCCATGAGCCTGACTCCCCATGCTGTGCCCATTCAAACGGTGACTTGAGACACTTACCGCTCGTCGAGAAGAACCCGGTCTGAGGATCGGATCCGGCGAGCTGTTCGCCGTTTCGCTTCTGCAATTCTGGCTTATAGTCCCAGGTGTCAACCTGCGAAGGCGCGCCGGTCATGAACAGCCAGATTATCGATTTCACCTTGCCCGGAAAGTGCGGCGGTCGAAGTGCGAGCGGATCTGTGGATTCCGCAGCAGCCGTTTCACCGTGCAGCATGCTGGCAAGCGCGACGGACCCAAAGCCCAGCCCCGCCTGTTGCAGGAAGCGACGTCGGGCCGGTAATGTGACTTCGGCCGGGGAGTAAAAGTTGAACATGGGAAGGAACTTTCGTCGCAGGGAGGACCCATTTTTTTCTTCGGCGAGCGGGGGATGTCAATCCTCTGATTGACCGCGTGGACACCGCAAAATCAGGGGACTCACGTCCCCCGCTCGCCGTGCCGCTCATCAGAAACAAAAAACCAGTCAGTCGATGTAAACAAACTCATTCAGACAATACAGCACATGGCAAAATTCGATCAGAGCTTTGTCGGTCGATTCCGGTGAGTCGCCGCCCATCGCGGATCTTTGTTGCTCGATGAACGCTTCCATGCGTGTTCGCTCGGAATCTGATGGCGACCTGCCGAAAGCGATCTGGTAGCCGCGGTTGATCGCGGATGACAGCGGAGCGTCGTTGGCGGGTTTGATCAAGGCGAACAGTTTTTCCGCCTGCTGTCGCACCAGTGGCGAATTCATCAAAGCCAGAGCCTGCGTCGGAACCGTCGTCACGCTGCGTTCGCCGATGCTTTGAGTCGGTTCAGGAGCGTCAAACATCGTCATGATCGGAAGCAGTTCGCTCCGTTTCACGCGGAGGTAGACGCTGCGACGCTGGCTGTCATCCAGCACGCTGGGCCCGAACATCGTGGCATCCAGATTGCCAGCGGTCGCCAGCAGTGCATCTCGGATGGTTTCCGCTTCAAGGCGACGCGGTTGAAAATGCCACCAGTAGCGATTTGCGGGGTCGATCTTCAGGTTGTCAGCATCGACTTCTTGCGACTGCTGATAGACGTCGCTGAGCATGATGGCCCGGTGCAAGGGCTTCAGCCTCCAGCCGCCGCGAACGAGTTCCATCGCAAGGTATTCCAGCAGTTCGGGATGTGTCGGCCGATCTCCCTGAACGCCAAAGTCGTTCGGCGTGCCAACGATGCCTTCACCCAGATGATGCTGCCAAAGACGGTTGACGATGACTCGCGCCAGTAGCGGCCCGGCACCGCGTTCGACATCGGTCATCCAGTTGGCCAGTGCGACGCGCGGCGGCTCGGGCGTTGGCGTTTGAGCGGGCTTCGCCGGTTCAGTGCTGCGCCACAAGACCTGCAGATAACCGGGTTCCGCTTTGTCCTGCTTGTTATCGACTTCACCACGGCGCAGATAGAAGACATCCTGCCCGCCGGCGATGGTTGTATAGACTTCCTGCAAATTTGGTCGCGGTGCTGCGCCCGCATGATCGCGGACGGCGTGAAAGACCTTCACCGTATCCGCATCGAACGGAGCAAACCAGCGAGTCAATGGAACTCGCACCGGTTCCGGAATTTCCTTGCTGTGTGCCGCGACGATTGCCCGCAGCTCACTGACATGCTGAGCAGAAACGTCACCGGCCCATGTCGCCGGATTCGGTTCGACGCTGAGCGCGACTCGCAGCCGCCCGATTCCGAGGTCGCGGAACTTCATTTCGACGACCAGTTCCGTCCCGTTTGCAAAGCCCGCCAGTGGCGTTTCAAATTCAAAGATCGCCGCGTTGTCCTTCTTTGCGGTCGTCCGCACGACCCACGCGGTATTTGGCTTGTCATCGACCGCATTCGCCAGTGGTTGATTTTCGTCTTCAAATGCCGCGAAGACCGGCTTCAGCTTAACTGTCAAAGGAGCGTCGGTGGCCTGCGGATCGAGCGGACGCGCGGTGACCGTGATCTCAGCCAGTTGAAAACTTCCGTCGGCGCTGAGCCCCGGTCCGCGCTGAGGCAGCGACTTGTCGGTGAAGGCATCGAGACGCAGCGACTGCACATTCTTCTGATGCGTCTGAAATGTCAGCCGATACTCTTCTTCGTTGCGAACGTT
>JAYTAK010000814.1:0-7641 GCA_043737515.1 Candidatus Kuenenia sp.
GAAGACTGTCGCTTCGACATCATTCCACAGTTTCATCAGCAGATCCTGCATCTGCTGCCGCGTATGCGGGTCCAGCGCGCCGAAGGGTTCGTCCATCAGAATGATGCGGGGATGCAGAATCAGCGTGCGGGCGATCGCCACGCGTTGACGCATGCCGCCGGATAACTCGTGAGGAAACTTGCCGGCATCGGACTGCACATTCAGCCCGACCCGCTGAATCCACTCCCGCGCCTTGTCATGTCGTGTGGCTCGATCGACGCCACGACATTCAAGGCCGAAGGCGACATTGTCGAGCACCGTGCGGTTGTCGAAGCTCGTATAATCCTGAAACACCATCCCGCGATCAGGACCAGGTCCCATCACCGGCTTGCCGCCCACCAGTACCGAACCGGTCGTGGGCGGATGCTGCGGGTCCAGACCGGCGATCATCCGCAGCACGGTACTCTTGCCGCAACCGCTCGGTCCCAGCACCGTGATGAATTCGCCCTTGCCTGCCAGATCTTCAATCTCGAACGTTACGTCCGAGATCGCCGTGAACGCATCGCTGCTGCCCACGTTGTAGGTTTTGGTGACGCTTTTGAATTCAACAATATTCTTGGACATGAGTTCAGGAGCCCGAGGTGAACGGCGTGACAATACCCACAACTTCCTTGAAGAATCGGCCCTTTTTGTTTAACCCGAGCCAACGGCGAGGATTCCTTCCACCCGACTCCTCGCCGTTGGCTCGGGTTAAACATTCATCACCGCCAGAACAAACGCAGCGTACCGCGTGTCAATTGCCACAGCGCATTGCGTTCGGCATCACGTCCGTATTTCCAGCGGAAGATCAGACATTGCAACAGCGACAGGCACTGGTCAATCAGCCATGCCACGATCGGAATCGTCAGAATGATGATCGCCATGATTTCCGTAATGCCACGTTTGCGGCCGACGTTCAGCAGATTTCCGAGACCGCCGGCACCGCCTGCATCATTGACGACTTCCACCAGCATGATGTATCCAAACGCCAACCCGAAGAGGACTCGTGCGGAATTAAAAATTGTCGGCAGCGCGAGCGGCACAAGAACTTTGAGCACGATCTGCAGCCGTGACGCGCCCAGTGTTAAGGCGGTCTCCACGTACCGCTGAGCCACATCGCGAATCGCATCCGCCGCATCCGATACGATGAACGCGACACAGGCGATGAAGATGAACATAAATTTTTCGCTCTCCCCGCTTTTAAACAGCGCGAACACCAGAGCTGTCAAAGCGGCGACCGGGATGTTTCGTCCAAACAGAATCAACGGCGACAGGAAGGCGCGGACCAGGGAAAAACAACCGGCCGCGACACCCAGTGGTACACCGACCAGCAACGCCAGTGAAAATCCGATGGCGACGCGCGTCAGTGACCTGACTGTGTTGTTGAACAGATGACTCTGCGGTGACTTGCTGTCCCAAAGATTCGGAAAGTAGGCGACTGTTTCCTGCGGTGAAGGCAACTGCGAATATCCCAGAATGCGTTCCTCATGTTCGCCGTGTGTGACATACCACCACGCGCAGAAACAGATCCCAAGGCAGACGAAAGCAGCGAGCAAGCTCTGCCAGCGGGGAATCTCGGTGCGCAGACCAAGCACCGGAATTCGGTGAAGGATGACTGTTGCCATCGGCGCGTTTGAGACAGCAGCGGCCTTGGAAACACCGGACGCAGGTACCGACGGTGGCTGTTCGATCGGCGGTGGATCTGTTTCGTTCATGGCTGACGGTTACCTTCCCAGGATCCATGCAAACAGTCCGCGGGCCAGATGCATGCGGTTTTCTGCCTGCTGAAACACAATACTCTGCGTTCCATCCATCACACCATCCGTCACTTCCAGTCCGCGCTTGGCAGGCAGGTCATGCATGAACCGGGCGTCCCTGGGAGCCGACTTCATCAGCTCTTCATTGACCTGAAAATCAGCGAACGCCTTCATGCGTCTGACGGCATCTTCTTCCTGTCCCATGCTGGCCCAGACGTCGGTGTAAACGATGTCGGCAGTCTTCACGGCGTCGGCGGCGGAATGCACCTGATGGACGCGATGCTGCGGATATCGTTTTGTGAGTTCCTTCAAAAAGGCGATCGATAACTCAAAGCCTTTCGGCGCGGCGAGCGTCATTTTCATCCCCGCCATGGCCGATGCGATCGCCAGTGACATCGCCACGTTGTTGCCATCGCCGACGAACGCCAGATGCACATCCTGCAGGGTTCCCAGAGACTCCTGAATCGTCAGCAAATCCGTGAGGGCCTGACAGGGATGACGTTCATCCGACAAACCATTGATCACCGGGCAACTGGAGTGTTTGGCAAAATCCACGATGAGCTGATGCGAATAGGTCCGCATCGTGATCACATCGCTGAACGAACTGAGTACCCTCGCAATGTCCTGCAGCGATTCGCGTCCGTTGAGTCCAGCTTCGGCGGTGGTCAGAAAGATGCCTGACCCGCCGAGATGAATCATGGCGGCTTCAAAACTGTTGCGCGTGCGCAGCGAAGGTTTTTCGAACAACTGCGCGAGGACTCGACCCTGCAGCAGCGGAGGCCGTTCGCCCTTTTTGAACAGGGCCTTCAAGTCCGCCGCGCGTGCGAGGATCGACGACAGGTCGGACGGATTCAGATCATAGAGGGAAGTCAGATGCTTCATCGTTCGGCATCAGTATTCAGGCCGTCGCGGTCGTGAACTGCGGACGGTTGTTTCAGAAAATGAAAAAGACTGAGCCATCCCAACTCGCGGAACAACTCAGTCAGCCAGATTCCCCGCGTTTCGAAAAACGCATGTTTCGGTCAATCACAGTATGTTGATGTGACATCGAGCCACATACGACACCACCGCCGCGCCCGTGGGCACGGTTTCCCGAAACAGGAAACGGAGAGTGTGGCAAGTTTTGGCCGTCGCGCTAAGTCCCGCACGCCGGAAACCATTGTTTTTCGGCGTTCTCCCTGAGCGATCTCCTTGGACAGCTATGCCGATGGCGTTTCCCGGGCGTAATCGAACATCGGAGACGACAGATAACGTTCTCCGGAGTCCGGCAGAATGACCACGATTGTCTTGCCCGCGTTTTCGGGACGCGCAGCCACTTTCAGCGCTGCTGCCATGGCGGCTCCGCAACTGATGCCGCACAGGATGCCTTCTTCGCGGGCGACTCGAGGAGCCATTTCCATGGATTCTTCATCCGTCACCTGAATGACTTCATCCACGAGAGACATATCAAGAATGTCGGGTTTGAAGCCGGCACCAATTCCCTGAATCCGATGTTTACCCGGCGCGCCGCCGGAAAGGACCGGGCTGCCAGCGGGCTCCACTGCGATCGACTGCAGCGGCAGTCCTTTTTCTTTTTTCAGATAACGAGAGACGCCCGTGATCGTGCCACCCGTTCCAACGCCCGACACAAAGATATCGACTTTGCCGCCCGTGTCTTCGAAGATTTCCGGCCCGGTCGTACGAAAATGAATCTCCGGATTGGCGGGGTTCTTGAATTGTTGAGGAATAAAACAATTCGGTTTCTTTGCCATTTCTTCGGCTCGTGAAATGGCACCCTTCATGCCTTCTGAGCCGGGCGTCAGAATCAGGTTGGCACCGAACGCGCGCAGAATCATACGGCGTTCGATCGACATTGTTTCCGGCATGGTGAGCGTCAGCTTGTAGCCACGCGCCGCACAGACATAGGCGAGTGCGATGCCCGTGTTGCCGCTGGTCGGTTCGACAACTTCCATGCCCGGCTTCAGGCGTCCGGAACGTTCGGCGTCCCAGATCATCGCCGAGCCGATACGACACTTGACGCTGTACGCCGGATTACGGCCTTCAATTTTTGCCAGCACGGTCGCCTTCAGCCCGGCGGTCAGACGGTTGATGCGGACCAGTGGCGTCCGGCCAATGGTCTCAGAATTGTCGATGAATATCGCCATCTGCAGTAAACCTTTCTCAATCGAAACGAAGTAATTTGATCCATCGAGAGTAGTCTAACGACCAATCGTGTCTTCGTAAAATCTCCGGGGACATCCGGGTTCAACAGCGGCACAACAGCCGGAAATCAATGCCCGGAGACTGAATTGCCGAACGATCGGGAATTGCGAAGAATGTCTGTCACGTCATGGGCAGAACATGCCACATACAGGAGGATCTACCGCGCGTGGTGGAGGATGGCACATTCGTTTAACCGCGTGGGCAACGCCCCGCGCTCGGGCATCGATCCGATGGGATGCTGCAATCGAGGCCCGCTGGGCACGCGGACAAACGAGCCAATGCCAAACGCCATGCAAATAGCGTGCAAGAATCAATCAGCGAAGGGTGACGCGGACGTCGAGGCGGGCCGCACGTTTCCTGCCGAAGTCGTCATTCTGGAACTTCGTGCCGCATTCCAGTCGGCATGACTCTGCTCCCTTTCTGCGACCATTGCCGCCTGCTACCCTATATGCGGTTCGTTTCCTTCCTTTGAAGCAGCAGGAGCAATCGCGTGGCAAATGTCCCTTCACGTATCGCAGATCGTATCACTTCCGGCATCAAGAGATTCCAACCAATCCTGGCCGCAGCAAAGTCTAGGGACGTCGGTGAATCCGACACCGTGACAATCGTTGTAGACATGCTGTCCGACGTCTTCGGATACGACAAGTATTCCGAAATCACCTCAGAGCATGCGATCCGTGGGACGTTCTGCGATCTGGCCACGAAGATTGACGGCGTCTTGCAATTGCTCATCGAAGTCAAAGCGATCGGGCTGGAACTCAAAGACCAGCACGTCAAGCAGGCCGTGGATTACGCATCGAATCAGGCGTTGACTGGGTTGTGCTGACGAACGGTTTGAGCTGGCGCGTCTATAAAGTCACGTTCGCGAAACCCATTTCTTCCGAACTGGTCCTGGACATCGACTTCGAGAGACTGACTCCGAAGAACGCCAAGGATATTGAGTCATTGTACCTTGTCTGTAAGGAAGGTTGGATCAAGTCCGTCCTGGGCGAGTACCACGACCAGAAGCAGTCGCTCAGCCGGTATTTTATCGGTGCGATGGTGATTGCCGATCCAGTTGTCCAGGTGCTTCGGCGTGAGTTGCGAAAACTGTTTCCGGACATTCGAGTGGAAGCCGAAGAAATAAAGGCCGTTCTCACTGCAGAAGTCCTGAAGAGGGAAGTCCTTGAGGGCGAGCACGCAGACGAGGCAGCGAAGAAGATTGCGAGGTACTTCAACCGTTCTCAGCGGGAAAGAGCCGCACGACGAGAGGCTGATACAGAGCCAGAAACTCCGGTCGAATAGACAGCGTCGGAATAACTCAGCCCAAACTATAGGAATTGACCTGAGGATGTCGCGCACGTTGCACGACATCCTCCGCTCGCTTTCCGCTGACTTCGGAGGGCGCGAGAGTCGCTGCAGGAGGTAACGGTACGCCACTTGCGAGGAGTTCTGCGACTACAACCGGTAGTGCCGACCGCGACGTGAAATCGGAGATATTGTGGATTAAGTGTGGCAACTGCTGTGCCAGATACCACTCTGATGGTGGCAAATCGATCGAATTCGTACCTCGCTTATCGCTAGTCTCAACCGTCTGCAAGTCTTCCAAGTCGCAATTTTCCTGTTTATTTTAATGTCTATCGTGCGTAGAATTCTGTCCCTATCGCTTGCATGTAAGAGTTGAATTCGGCTATTTGTGCCGATATTGTCGGTCTTTGTTGCACACTGTTGCGCAGCACGTTTCTGTGTTGCACAGGTTCTCTGCATGCTGTGTTAAAACTGACCGATACTACTCAGCTTGCCAAAGAAACGCCTTTCCACAACGTGTGGATCTAGGATGGCGGAACACGGAGGAAGATTTGGATTTCTGCAGATCCAAGGAGGATCGGAATATGACAAACACGATTTGTGAACCGCTGAAAACAGCACAAAATAAAACAGCCGAGGTGAATCGGAGTTTTCGCGAATGGATTGCAGCGCGTCAGCAAACATGTGACCGCACTCAGAATTTTGTTGACCTCTGGATCACGATGGTTGACCTTTGGGCGGCAGTGGCAGGCATTCTCAAACGGATGCCAGTGAATGACGCAATTGAAACGGCCCAAGGAATATTCGGATACATCGATTCCGCAAAGACATGCGAGGGCGCGGTGCGATCCATTCGCGAAAAAGGTGCTGCGATGGAATGCCCTTCAGCGTTCTCTTCCGCGTTTGAACGATCTGTGGAAGAACTGAATGACATTTTCGAGTATCTCGAAGCACTGAAAGAACCAAATACGCCACTGAGAGCGTCAATCGTCAATACGGTTCTTTCTGAGAGCGGTGCAACGCATTTCCGCGAAATGATGAATTCTGACAACCCGCCGCGTCCGACACGTCGACTCCCGGCGATTCCAATGATGCACCAGCAGACCGAATCACGGTGAGTAATGCTCATTTGCCAAGAATTCACGCTGGATTCGCATTCAGATGTCGAGGAGTTCAATTGTGGCGACGAGGAATGGTCCACTGAGGTAAACCGCTACATTGTCGGCGAGAATGGTGATTCATCCGCACTCAAGCATTTACGAAGCGGCAGAGCGAAAATCTGGCTCTACAGGTCACAAGAAGACGGGCGACTGGTGGGCTTCGGATCGTTGACCACGCCGAAATGGATTATTGATAACGTCGATACGAAACTCACCGTGCTGCATGGGTTAGGGCTCAATCGAGAGTTTCATGGCGTAAAGTTAGCCGATGACGGCGAGCACACATGCGCCACCCGCATTTTGCATGACCTGCTTGAAAAAGCCAGAGGCAACCATCGCCCCTATTGCGGGCTGCTCGTTCACAAGGAAAACTCACGAGCAAAGCGATTCTATGAGCGAGAGGGCTTCAGAAAAATTGAAGAAGTCCGTGACACGCATGATCGAATGTTTACAACTTTGCACGATTAGTGAGCGTAAGCGTACACCAGCACACAAAAAGGTGGCAAGAACCGAAAATCTGTCCAGTTGGATGACACAGCCTGAAATGACGGTGTTGCGAAGTAACAAGAACCTCAAGTGCCAGCGTGATTTGTTTTGGCACATTGTCTGTGAGTTGACGTTCTCTGGAACACCGGAGCGAAGCCAATCAGCCTGACTGGAATTGCGGAGCAATGGCAGTCGATAGCCTCGGACGCGAGTCCGAGGATATGTTGGGGCAGAACGTGTTCAGTCGCAAGGCGACGGCAGGTGGTTCTCAAAACATTACTCGTTCCGAGGCTCCAGCCTCGGAACGCACTGGCCGGAGGCTCCTGCCTCCTCAGGCCAGCAAACGAGGCGGGAGCCTCGGAGGCAGTGCGTTCCTGGGCTGGAGCCCTGGAACGAGAACACGGGCTGTGTGACCATGCCAACAGCATGCACGAGGCGGCTACGAAACCTGACTCGGAACAAACTATGTGCAACAGGATGCGTCACCGAAAATCGTCGATGCACTGCTGAAGATGTCAAACGACCTGATGCAGGCGAAGTCGCTGAACGGTAGATTGATAATGGTGACGCCGGAACGGTCATTGAGTTGCCGGGTGACGCATTCTAAGGCAAGAAGATTAGAGGTAAGAAAATAGACTCGAATCGCTGCCGCCGGTAGAATCGCGGTGACAAGTCCATCTTCACCTGGCAAACCCAGTCGTCCCGCTCAGTGACCACCCCGATTGATTTCA
>JAYTAK010000815.1:0-3351 GCA_043737515.1 Candidatus Kuenenia sp.
TCTGCGATTCATTTTTCTGCCATGAATTTTTCTGCCACATGTCTTCCTGCGTGAATGACAACACTGTGCTTGTGTCCCGACTTCGACGATGGGTTGCGGCCGAAGCCCGCGCTGGGAATTGAAGCTGCATGGCAATACCACATGAGCACCAATCACACTCATCTGCCTGGCGTTGTGCTGGGCATGGGCTGAAAACAAGCTCGCCACAGACGCATTTGCCTATGGTTCTGACTGGTGTCGTACGCTTGCGGACGGAACCGTACCTAGCACGTATCAAGGCATGATGTATGCGTTGGAACGGCACACGGAAACGCTGATGAAAATTCTCTGGCAGGTCGTGCATTCACGGATGAAGAAGATCGGCAGCGAGCACTGGGAAACGGCAGGCTGGGTCGTCATTGCGTTCGATGGTTCACGCGATGCCAATCCGCCTCCGAACGTCTGGATCATAAAGCTGTGGCGTGCCAGGACAGACTGCTACGATCGAAAGGGTTCGAAGGCCGCTCGATACCGTCCACCAAACCCGGATAAGAAACCACTGGGTGATCCCAAAATCAGACTTCTGACAGAGAAAGAAAAGATCAAA
The DNA here is from genome assembly GCA_043737515.1 of Candidatus Kuenenia sp. GTDB lineage: Bacteria > Planctomycetota > Planctomycetia > Planctomycetales > Planctomycetaceae > SXXK01. The sequence goes on from JAYTAK010000815.1 coordinate 587, forward strand.
CTCAAGGCCATCAACTCCGCAAAAATCACAGCATAAAATCCTTCACGGCGCTGGTGGGCGGAGCTTGCCTCCGTCGAGCGAGGATCATGACCAGCCATCACCCGGAATCGGCACCTGGCCGCCATTGCGGCTTGCCCGCATGGAGCCGTGATTCCATTGATCATCGCCCTACGGAGGGACGCTGCTGCAGGTGGCGTTCGCGTGGCTCACGATCAAGACAGTCCCGGGACGCATGTTTTTCGAGAAAGCCGGTGCGTACTTCAACACGCTGATGGATTTCGTGGATGAAGGGAATGTCCGAGTCTTTGGCGAGAGCTTTCGCGACCACTATTTTGCCTTCAAAGTTCTGCCCACGATCATCTTTTTCTCCGCGCTGATGTCAGTGCTGTATCATCTGGGCGTCATGCAGTTCGTCGTCCGCATTCTGGGATATGTGATGCAGGTGACGCTGGGAACTTCCGCCGCAGAAAGCCTCTCGGCGTCCGCCAATATCTTTGTCGGCCAGACAGAAGCGCCGCTGGTCGTGCGCCCGTACGTCGCGCGGATGACACGTTCTGAACTCATGGCCGTCATGGTCGGAGGTTTTGCAACGGTGGCTGGCGGTGTGATGGCTCTCTAGTTCGGATGGGGGATCGATGCCGGACATCTGATGACGGCGTCCGTCATTTCTGCGCCCGCCGGACTGCTGATCGCCAAGGTGCTGCAGCCGGAGGTGGACACTCCGGAAACAATAGGTGTCTCACGGCATGTCATTCCTCGAGAAACGTCTAACCTGATTGAAGCAGCGACCACCGGCGCTGCAGATGGCCTGAAACTGGCACTCAATGTCGGTGCGATGCTGCTCGCATTTTTCGGACTCATCGCGATGCTGGATTACGGTCTGACGCACGGTTCAGCGTGGGCGTTTGGGTTACTTGGACATCAGGACTGGCAGCCGCTGACCATGGCACGAATTCTCGGCGTCATCTTCTCGCCCATTGCGTGGCTGATGGGAGTTGAATGGAAAGAGTGTTCGTCCGTCGGACAGCTTCTGGGTGTCAAGATGGTGGCCACGGAACTGGTCGCGTATTCACAACTGGATGTAATGAACGGCGATGTCAAAACGGGCGTCGCGCCCATCCTTTCGGAACGTGCCATTATCATTTCGACATACGCTCTGTGTGGATTCTCCAACTTTGCCTCGATCGGCATTCAGATCGGCGGCATCGGATCCATCGCCCCGGATCGCCGCAAGGATTTGACTCAACTGGGCATGCGAGCCATGCTGGGCGGCACACTCGCCTGCTGCATGACGGCGTGTGTTGCCGGGATTCTCATTGAGTGAATGATGGCCCCCCGCGAGTCTGACTAATGACCGCTGTTTTTGTGAGCGGCAAGGCGCTAGCCGCCGGTGTTGCTCTAATCTGAATTTTACGTGGGGTAAGCTTCCAGCTTGCCGGGACGATCGGCGGTCGGTGGTGCTCGCTCTGGAGGACCGGCGGCGGCATCTGTATGGAGTCGGGAAAACCGGCATGGGTAAGACGACGCTGATCCAGAACATGATCGTCGCTGCCACCTTTTTGTGTTCGGCAGCGACCAGATACTTTCCGTTGGGAGCGAAGCACACCGCTCGCACCGGCCCGACATGTCCTTCGGCAACTGCACTTCTTGAACAGCTCTGAGCTTCATCCCTGGCTGATACCGGGAACCTGATACCTTGCAAGCACGTCTTTGACAGCCTGCGGTTTGTGGAATTCTTTGACGAGTTCTTCGGCGGTGAAGGAATTGAACGTGCCTCGTTCGGTGTAGCACAGATATCGCAGGGCATCCGTGGTGCCGTCGAAACGGCCATCCGGCAACAACGCCAGCCATGATCCAGGGCCGAATGCATAGAGGTACAGAAAAGTCTCAAACCGCTCCAGATCCCAGAACTGCAACCGACCCGCCGCACCGGCAGCGACCAGATACTTGCCGTTGGGGGCAAAGCAAACTGTTTGCACCGGCCCGACATGCCCTTCGAGCGTGCTCAGGAGCGTGCCGGTCGACGACTCCCAGAGCTTCACCGTGTGGTCAGAACTTCCGCTCGCCAGTGTGCCACCCTGCGGATCAAACGAAACGCTAAAGACCCCGTTCGTGTGCCCTTCGAGCGTGCGCAGGATCGTCCCGGTCGATGACTCCCAGAGCTTCACCGTGTTGTCGGAACTTCCGCTCGCCAGTATGCCACCCTGCGAATCAAACGAAACGCTCAAGACAGATCCCTTGTGCCCTTCGAGCGTGCGCCGTACAGCCCGTGCGCGAGCAATCACCTGCAAAGGCGGATACCAAAGGTATCCCTTTTTCCCTTCGCGCATGCGCACGGGTGCCCAAGTCGATGATTCCCAGAGCCTTACCGTGTTGTCCGTACTTCCGCTCGCCAGTGTTCGACCTTGCGCATCAAATGATACACAGGAGACAAATCCCTTGTGCCCTTCCAGCGTGCATAGCAGCATCCCGATCGAAGACTCCCAGAGCTTCACCGTGTTGTCAGAACTGCCGCTCGCAAGTATGCCACCCCGTGGATCAAACGCTACGCTTCCGACACTACCCTTGTGCCCTTCGAGCGTGCGCAACAGCGTCCCGGTTGACGACTGCCAGAGCTTCACCGTCTTGTCATCACTTCCGCTCGCCAGTTTGCCACCCTGCAGATCGAACGATACGCTACAGACATTACTCTTGTGCCCTTCGAGCGTGCGCAGGAGCGTCCCGGTCGATGACTCCCAGAGCTTCACCGTGTTATCATCACTTCC
>JAYTAK010000816.1:0-7634 GCA_043737515.1 Candidatus Kuenenia sp.
CCGGCGAGCGGGGGACGTCAGTCCCCTGATTGTGATTCTCGTGATTCACGAAGCGTCGCGAAGCACAATCAGGGGGTTAACACCCCCCGCTCGCCGGGCGCTCGTCTCAATTCGATCACGCTTGAAATTCCATGTGGGGCGACAGCGGTTGTGGGGCTCTCCGGTGCTGGCAAGACATCGCTGCTCAATGTCCTGGCGGGGTTCGAGACTGGTTTTTCCGGCGAATTGATTCTGGCGAGCCGGAGGGGTCAATCCCCGGATGATCAATTCACGAAAGGTCTGCAAGGAACAAATCAGGGGACTGACGTCCCCCGCTCGCCAAAGAAACTTCCGCTGTACTGGGTGCCGCAAAGTGGCGGACTCTGGCCGCATTTATCCGTGGAGCAACATGTAGCGATCGTTGGAAATCTCGCAAATCCACAATCCTCAATCGAAACAGGGCGATTTTCGAAAAGCACAGACGAAATCCTGCAGTTGTTCGATCTGACCCATCGTCGGCACGCGCTGCCGGGGGAGTTATCTCAGGGTGAGCGTTCGCGGTTGGCACTGGCTCGAGCTTTGGCAACACGGGCCAGCGTGCTGCTGCTTGACGAACCGCTCAGCCATATCGATCCTGTTCGCAAGCCGACTTACTGGAATATCGTGCGGCGAATTATTGCCGAAGAAAACATCTCAATGGTCTTCACATCTCACGAACCAGAAACAGTGCTGCGGCACGCGGAGCATGTGATTTGTCTGCACGACGGAGCCGTCGTGTTCGAAGGTTCCGTGAGAACGCTCTATGACCAACCGCCGAATGCGCAGGTAGGTGCGTTCCTCGGTCCCTTAAACTGGTTTCGGGCGGAAGAAGCGGCAGCGTTTCTGGCAGGACATGCGCCTGGCACTGATGTCGCTGTACGGCCGGAGCGGCTCAAGATTCAACCAGCGGTTGATTCAGGGATTGAATTGGTTTCAACGCCATTTACCGGCGCGTATGCAGAATCGATCGTGCGTCATGTGGCATCGGGAATGACAAAGTCCGTGCTGCATCAAGTCCCTGAAGTTCCGATCCCGAACGGCAACCGCGTGGCGATTCGTGCATCGTCCCCGTCAGGAGCGACAGCATGAACGATCCTGGAATGGTGAACCTGGATTCGGCCAAAGTAGGGTGGGACCAGCGAGCAACGCGAGCGCCGGCCCACCATTGGCAACGCTTCCATCGGTGGGCCGGAGCGGCTTATCAGCCGCTGGTCCCACCCTACGAATTAGCGGTGTTCATTGCGATGTTGCTATGCCTCTTCGGAACTGGTTGCGGAGACCAAACCACCGACCCGGAAATGTCATTTACGAAATTTGACACTTGGAAAGTGCCGGCATCGGGCTCGTTCCTGCCCGCACCGCGTGGACTTTACGCTGACGAGCATGACACCGTCTTTGTCCTCGATGACGCAGGCCGGGTTCTCGTGTACGACAGCCACGGCAAACTTACCAAACAATGGGAGATGCCGGAGTTTGCGGCGGGTAAGCCGGAAGGAGTCTGGAAACTGCTCGACGGGCGCGTCGCCGTCGCCGACACGCACTATCACCGGGTCGTGCTGTTCAACGAGGACGGTTCGGTGAGTCGCAAGTTCGGCACGCAGGGGACTGGTGCGGGGCAGTTTGTATTTCCCGTGACGATCGCTCAGGACCCGAAGGGCTTCATCTACGTGGGCGAGTACGGTGATCGTCAGCGGATTCAGAAGTTCACGGTCGATGGCGTCTACGTCACAGAATTTGGGAAGCATGGGTCGAACGAAGGAGAGTTCCAGAGACCCAGCGGAATTGCCTGGCAGGACGGGCTGATTTACGTCGTCGATGCTTTTAACGATCGAATTCAGGTGTTTGAAGATGGCGGAAAGTTTGTCCGCGTCATCAATTTGCCGGAGAAATCGGCTCCGCTGGAGTATCCTTACGATATTCGCCTGGATCGCAATAATCAGATTTATGTCATCGAAAACAAGGCCGCACGGCTGACGGTGATGCGTCTGGACGGCACAATAGTGGGTCGGTACGGTCGCCCCGGTCGAGGACTGGATCAGTTCTATCAGCCGTGGGATCTGACAGTATTGAGTGACGGACGTATTCTGGTGGCGGATACCGGCAATCATCGACTGGTGGAATTGACTCCATGAACAAACTGCAACAGGTGTTTATGCGTATCTTTCCGCGACCGCACCGCAGCGTGCGGTGGCAGGCCGGGATTCCATTGCTGCTGTTCGCGGCATTGTTCGCGCTGGTGTGTTTTTCAGTCATCCCCACTTTTGTTGTGACGGCAGGCAAGCCACACCTCTGGGAAAAGGTGACCATCGCATTCTGGGACGTCGAGTTAATCAACTTCAAGTGGCTGTCGCATTGGAACATCTCCAAGCCTGTGTTCGAAATCGTGAGAGAGCTTGAGTACGCTCAACCATGGGCGTTTCTGTTGTTGCTCTTCACACCGTGGGTCTGGTGGATGCAGGCGGCTGGTCACGCAGGGCTTCCGGCACGACGTGGTGCCTTCGCGGGGTTTTGTCGTTTGCTGATTTGCGGGCTGCTGATCCTGATTCTCGCCGAGCCACGGGCCGTGCGGACAAGCGACGTCGTTTCCGTCGTGTACAACGTCGATATTTCCGATTCCGTCAACGAAGCGCGGAATCAGGCACTGGAAATGGTCGCCGGAACCGCGGCTGAAAAACCGGCCACGGATCAGGCCGGGCTGGTGGTATTCGGTCGTACGGCGGCAGTCGAGTATCCGCCGCGTGAAACTTTTCCGTTCGAAAAATACATCAATTCGCGTGTCAGTCAGGACGCGACCAATCTGGAGCAGTCGCTGGCATTGAGCGCGGCGATGCTGCCGGAGGAACATCTCGGACGTATCGTCCTGGTAAGCGACGGCACTGAAACCGTCGGACAGTTGAAGGACATCATCGACGACCTGCAGTCGCGCGATGTCCAGGTCAACGTCGTGCCGATTGAGTACGACTACACTCACGAGGTGCTCCTGGAACGTCTCGACCTGCCGCGATTTGTTCGTCTCGGCGAAACCTACGAAGCGTCGGTCGTCCTGAGTTCACTCGCCAAGGGCAAAGGGACGCTGGTGCTGTCGGAAGGCGAAAACACGATCGCGCGACAGGAAGTAGAATTCGAAGCGGGCAAGAGTCGCTTTTCTGTTCCGATCAAAGTCGATCAGCCCGGCTACTATGAATATTCGGCCAGAATCGAAGTCGCCACCGGCGACGACAGTCGTTCAGAAAACAACGAGGTGCGTAATTATCTCTATCTGGAAGGCCCCGGCCGCATTCTGGTTGTCACCGATCCGCAGAGCAATCCGGCCGAATGGCGCGCGATGGTGCTGGCCTTGAAACAGGGCGAACGTGAAGTGGAAGTCCTCAGCGCGCTGGAGTTTCCTTATGACCCATTGTCATTGATGCCCTACGATGCCGTGGTTTTTGCAGATGTCGCGGCGGACTCTATGCTGGGAACACAGGTGGATGCTCTGCACGATGCGATTCGAAATCTGGGCGTTGGTTTCATGATGGTCGGTGGACCCAACAGTTTCGGCCCTGGCGGCTGGCAGGGTTCGGTCGTCGAAAAGGCGCTGCCCATTTCGATGGAGATCACCAACAAAAAAATTCTGCCGAAGGGCGCGCTGGCCATTATTCTGCACACCTGCGAGTTTCCTCAGGGAAACAGTTGGGCAAAACGCATCACCAAGAAAGCCATCCAGGTATTGAACTCCGAAGACCTTGTCGGGGCGATGGCTCAGACGATGAACGGTGATGAGTGGATTTTTGAACTGACGCCTGCTTCAAAGTATGCCGAACTGGTCCCATTGATCAACAACGCGGAAATCGGCGACATGGGAACGTTTGCCACTACGATGCAGATGGGTCTGGACGCTTTGGTGAAATGCGATGCGTCAAGTCGTCACATGATTATCATTTCGGATGGTGATGCATCACCGCCGACGCCGGAACTGCTGGGGAAGTTCATCGAGAATCAGGTCTCCTGTTCGACAGTGGCCGTGTTTCCGCACAATGGTGACACAGCCATTCTGGAAGAGATCGCCGGTGTCACGGGAGGACGATTTTACTATCCCAGCGATCCCAATCAGTTACCGTCGATCTTTATCAAAGAAGCAAAGACACTCCGCCGCAGTCAATTGCAGGTTCGGGATTTTGTGCCGTCGCGAGTCAACTCCGATCCGATGTTGAGGGACATAACAGAGTCTCCACAGTTGCACGGCTATGTGCTGACGTCCCCCAAAGAAGATCCGCGGGCGACAATTCTGCTGGCTGCCCCGCCTTCGGAAGCAGAAATCGCCGCCGGTGACACGGAAGCCGATCCGATCCTTGCCGTCTGGCGCTACGGGCTCGGCATGACCGCCGCGTTTACTTCAGACCTGACCGAACGCTGGGGAAAAGACTGGGTCAACTGGGATCAGTATCAGCAGCTTGTCAATCAGATGATCACGCGCATCAGCCGGACGAGGCGTGAGCAATATTTGCGAGTCTACACATACGTCAACGGCAACGAAGGCGTCGTGGTGGTTGAAGACTTTCATCCCACTGAATCGCTCCTGGATATCAGCGTTTCGGTAACAGGACCCAACAGTTTTGACCAGTCACAGCCGGTTCGCCAGATCGCCCCGCGACGTTATCAGACGAGCATGCCGCTGAAAGGTGAAGGCCGGTATCAGGTCATGATCGGAGCAACCGATGGAACACGGCGGGAAACCGCGTACGCCGGGTTCATCGTATCGTACTCACCGGAGTACCTGAGATTCCGGGCGAACCCGATCGTGCTCCGCGACATCGCTCAGAAGACGGGCGGCGTAGAACTGGATGCAGACCAAAACCCGGTCGAGATGGCAAATACAATTTTCGGCGATCGCAAACCCAAACGCAGCAGTCGGCCGATCTTTGACTGGTTCCTGATGTGTATCGCGTGTCTGCTGCCGCTGGACGTGGCCATTCGTCGCGTGCAACTGGACTTTGGATGGGTGAAGCGATTGTTCCGCAGAAACAAGCGCGAATCCACAGCGACGATGGGCGCGCTGTTACAGCGGGCTGGTGAAGTTCGTGCGTCGATGAATAAGGACCGCGATCCATTCGGCGGCGTTCTGCCTTCGGAACCCAGAGCTGGCAAACCAATGGCCACTCGCCAACAAACTCAGCGACCACCCGCGACCACAACCCAGAAACCAGAAACCAAACCATCGACAACTTCCGCGCCGTCTTCATCCGGGCCGCCGGCAGAAGGCGGTACCACATCCAGACTGCTGGAGATTAAACGCCGACGCGAACAGGATGGAGAGAAGAAGGAATGACAGCGTTGCCTGGACGACAGGATTTAGTCTGTTGCGATTCCTGTAGCTTGGACATTCTTGTCCGAGTTTGCTTTCAAAGATTATTCACAAACCGGCCACTGCCGTGCCGCCATGTCCGCTCAACTGACGACGGACATGAATGTCCATCCTACTAAACACACAGCAGGCTGAAACCTGCCCTCTAACCATAAGAAAGCCTTCAATTCATGTCCGAACCACTTACTCCCGCACAGCTTCAGGCGGAAGCGGATCAGTTTCGTACCGAGTTTCAAGCCGTCCGCGATGCCGTCGGCAAAGTGATTGTCGGCCAGCAGCGAGTGGTCGAAGCGACAATCACGGCGCTGCTCTGCGGCGGAAACGTGCTGCTCGAAGGCGTGCCGGGGCTCGGCAAGACGGAACTCGTCAAGGCCCTGTCGCAGGTGCTGAAGCTGGACTTCAAACGTATTCAGTTCACGCCCGACCTGATGCCTGCGGACGTCGTCGGTACGAACATCATGACCACGGATGACGCCGGGAAGTACCGTTTCGAGTTCCGTCAAGGTCCGATCTTCACGCAGTTGTTGCTGGCCGACGAAATCAACCGCGCGACGCCGAAGACGCAATCCGCGTTGCTCGAAACGATGCAGGAAGGCACCGTCACTACCAGCGGCACAACCTACACTCTTGATCCGCCGTTTTTCGTCCTCGCGACGCAAAACCCGATCGAACAGGAAGGCACCTTCCCGCTGCCGGAAGCGCAGCTCGACCGATTCATGTTCAAAATCGTCGTGCCGTTTCTGTCACGCGAAGAATTGAACGAAGTCGTGACGCGAACGATTCTAAAGCGGAAAGTCGAATCATCGACGGTCATCGACGGGCCGCGCATTCTGCACCTGCGAACGATCCTGGACCGCGTCGTGGTGAGCGACCCGATGCGCGACTACGCTTGCCGCATGGTTCTGGCCACGCATCCGGATTCCCAGTTCGCGACCGAGCGCGTCAAGAAGTATCTGCGGTGGGGAGCCAGCCCGCGCGCGGCACAGGCGCTGATTCGTTCGGCCCGCGTTAGGGCTCTGAGTCTGGGGCGCGCGCATGTGTCGTTTGAAGACATTCGCCACTTTGCGCAGGAAGTTCTGCAGCATCGAGCGTTGCTCAACTACGACGGGCAGGCCGAGAATATTTCGATTCGGGATGTGATCGAAGAATGTGTCAGCAAACTTCCGATGGAGGCGTAATCACAGTAGGCCGGACCGCAGCGAAGCGAAGTTCCGGCAGATAAGTGAATCATGCATTAAGCAATTAGCGAAATTATAGATAACATCGTTTAACGGCGAGCCGAAGGCGTAGGCGCACGCGGCAAAGTCGCCTCCTCCTTCGGCTCGCCGTTAAACGAGAGGATCCAATACGTGACATCGACGCCATCTCAACTCACGACGCTCTTCGACAATTCAACGCTCAACCAGATCGAGCGGATGCGGTTGAAGCCGAATCGTCGTCTCACGAATCGCGCGCGGGGCGAACACCTGTCGGGCAAAGGCGGCAGCAGCACGGACTTCGCGGATTTTCGTGACTACGTCGCCGGGGATGATCTGCGTTATGTGGACTGGAACATTTTCGCGCGGCTGCGGCGTCCGTATATCAAGCAGTTTCAGCACGAAGAAGAAATGCACGTGGTGCTGCTGGTCGATGCGTCCACGTCGATGCTGTTTGAAGACAAACTTCTGCGAGCCAAACAACTGGCGGCGGCGTTCGGCATCATGGGGCTCCAGAATGTCGAGCGTGTCAGCGCGTATGCCATTCATTCGCGAACGGAACAGCCATGGATGCTGCCTCCCGGTGCTGGTCGTACGCGGATTCGGAAACTGCTGAAGTTTCTGGAAGACGTCGAAGGCGGCGGCAGCATTCCGATCGAAAAAGCCATCGAAACAATGCTGCGGTTTCATCGCGGTCGGGGCGTCGCCATCATTATCAGCGATTTCCTGACGTTCGGTGACGTCAGTCGCCCCATGAATCTGCTCTACAGCGCCGGACTGGAAGTGTGGGGACTGCAGGTGCTGGCCGAATCTGAAATCAATCCGAACGTGCAGGGTGATCTGCGATTCGTGGACAGCGAGACTCAGGAAACGCTCGACATCACCAATGCTTCGGAACTCCTGAACGTGTATCAGGATCAGCGAATCTGGTTGCAGGACGCATTGCATTCGATGTGCCGCAGTCGGCAGGGACGATTCATGTCCGTGAGTTCAGGCATGACGTTGCCGACCATCCTTTTTGAACATCTGTGTCGACAGGGGTGGATTCTGCGATGAAATGGCCAGGCTTCGTCAAC
>JAYTAK010000817.1:0-3344 GCA_043737515.1 Candidatus Kuenenia sp.
GCACAGAAATAACTGTCGTGGCCGACGCTGCCAGCGTCAGTTCGGATGCTGGCAGCATCCACCACGAGGCGACACTTATTGGTGCGCCAGTCCTAAATCGTTATCCATCGTTTACCGCCCAGCCGAAGACACCGGCGCGTTTGTGATTCGTCCCGTCAGGGACGGTTGACAATAGCCCACCGTTTCAACGGTGGGATATGATCTTAAGGCAAATAACGCCACGATGGGGCTCGTCCCCATCGAGCGATGATCACAACCAGACAGGAAACCGACCTGCGATTTTCGCCACTGCGGAGCTTGTCTCCGTAGAGCGCTGATCAATGGAATCACGGCTCCACGCCGGCAAGCCGCATGGTGGCCATGTGTGGCTTTCCGACTTTTTCTGGTGATGATCATTGCTCGACGGAGGCAAGCTCCGCCGGGGCAATTCAAACCCGAAATCGCTTACGTCCACGCCACCACTTAGAGTCCCGGCAGGGCCGGCAGGTATTTTTTGGCTCTTTGAAGTAATTCCCTCTGTCCAACCGAAGCCCCGCTCGCTGAAATCCTTTTGTAACCGTCGTTGCTGGCGGAAACATCTTTCGTCCCTGACGGGACTTTCAGATTCAGGCCGCCGCTACCCCACCGTTGAAACGGTGGGCTATTCTCGGGTGTCCCTGGCGGGACAAACGCCAATGGCGTGAACTTAAGGCGAGCGGGGGATGTCAATCCCCTGATATTCGTCGCGAACTCAAGCAAATCAGGGGACTGACGTCCCCCGCTCGCCGTTGGAATTCCTTAAGTCCACGCCGACCGGGACCAGCCAGGCGGAAGCGTTGTCTCTAGTACACGGTCAGTCGTGCTTTGATGGACCGGGTGGCCGGGGCAGGACTGAGCGAAGGATGGAAGCCCCGGGGTTTCGGGCGGGCGTCCTCCAGCCCCGGCCACCCATCAATCCATTGCTGACAGAGCACAGGATCGCACATCGTGGAACAATACGACGGACATGAATGTCCATCCTGCTTGTTGCCGCCACTTTTTCACTTTGATTTTGGCCGGAACGCCACGATCTGCTCGGGGTTGGTTTCCAGCCGCGGACCTCCGATCAGGTCAATGCAGTAGGGAATGGCGGGCATGACGGCGTCCAGACATTCGCGGATGGCTTTGGGCTGGCCGGGTAAGTTTACGATCAGGCAGGAACCGCGAATTCCGGCAGTCTGGCGGCTCAGAATGGCCGTGGGGACTTTCTCCAACGATACTTTTCGCATGAGTTCCCCAAATCCGGGCATCATTTTTTCGCAGACGTCGGCGGTCGCCTCCGGAGTCACATCGCGGAGCGCCGGGCCGGTGCCTCCGGTCGTAATAATCAGGCAGCAGTGCAGTTCGTCGGCCATTTTTCGCAGGCTGGACGCGATCAGTTGACGGTCGTCGGAAACTACCTGGTATTCTTCAATCCACTCTGAAACCAGCGTTTTTTGCAGGTATTGGCTGATTGCGGGACCGCCGAGATCTTCGTATTCACCTCGACTGGCTCGGTCTGATACGGTGAGCACACCAATTCGCATCGTTGTTTGCATCGATCGGAACTCAAACAGACAAATCTGGCGACTCAACCGGCGGCGATTTGTGCGGCCTGGAATTCCGGCTGAGTCCCCCTTGTACTGCTTCCCAATCATGGCAGTCTGTCTATCATGCGGCAACTCATTGCAACAATGAATTGCGGTAAATGGTCCAAAAAGCAGCGGTGAGATTCCTGACGTTTTTTTGTTACACTTTTGCACCGCGATCCAACCACCTGAAGAGTTGCTCATAAAGAGCTGACTGACAATGCCCAACACAACTTCAACTCCTTCTTCGTCTCCTGCGTTTCTGGAGTCGTCGGCTTCAGACATCAAGCCTGGCCATGTCGCCGCAACTCAACCTGAAAAAGTCCAGATCCAGTTGGGCGCTCAAAACCTTGAGTTTGCCGAATTGCAGATGGAACATTATCTCCGCGATCGGAACTCTGTGTCGCCGGACTGGCGCGAGTATTTCGACGACCTGAAGATTGTCGATTCCGGCCTGACATCGGAAAGCATGCAGGTTCCCTTTCAGGCACACAGTATTTTTCGCAGGTCCACCGCCGTACGTATTGATCCGTCAACGTCCGACGCAGTCATCCTTCAGGAACGACTCGACCAGTTGATCCGCAGCTACCGCGTGCGGGGCCATATTGTGGCGAAGATCGATCCGCTCAACGCCGAACGTCCGCAACCTGCCGAACTGGATCCCGCGTTCTACGGTTTTACCGATGAACACATGAGTCGCAAGTTTTCGACTCAATGGGCGGGCGGTCCGGACACGCGGACACTGCATGAAACGCTGACGTGGCTGCAGACAACTTACTGTCGTTCGATCGGTGTGCAGTTTATGCACATCGACAGTATGCAGGTTCGGCAGTGGCTGCAGGATCGCATGGAACGCACGGCGAATCGCCTGAAGCTGTCGCGATCTGAGCAGATCCGGATCCTGGAACGACTCAGCGACGCCGTCGTCTTTGAAGAATTCGTGCAGAAGAAATATGTCGGCGCGAAGAGTTTTTCGCTCGAAGGTGCAGAGAGCCTGGTTCCGCTGCTGGACATGGCGATTGAGCGCGCGGGAAGTCAGGGCACGGAACTGATCGTGCTGGGAATGGCGCATCGCGGGCGACTCAACATTCTTGCCAACATCATGGGCAAGAAACCGTCCAAAATTTTCCGCGAGTTTGACGACGTCGATCCGCAGTTGAAAATGGGTCGTGGCGACGTGAAGTATCATCTGGGATACAGCACCGATCGGATGACGTCGTCCGGTCAGAAAGTTCACCTCACGCTGTGCTTCAATCCCAGCCATCTGGAGTTCGTGAATCCGGTGGCACTCGGGCGGCTGCGTGCCAAGCAGGATCGCAGCGGCGATACCGACCGTCGCAAGAGCTGCGTGATTCTGATTCACGGCGACGCAGCGTTTGCCGGCGAAGGCGTCAGTCAGGAAACGCTGAACCTCAGCGAACTGCCAGGCTATCAGACGGGCGGCACGGTGCATATCATCGTGAACAATCAGATCGGTTTTACGACATCGCCGTCCGAGGCGCGTTCCTGCACGTATGCGACGGATGTCGCCCGTATGCTGCAGATTCCGATCTTTCATGTGAACGGCGAAGATCCGGAAGCGGTCGCTCAGGTGGTCCACCTGGCGATGGATTTCCGAGCCAAGTTTCATCGCGACGTGATCATTGACATGTACTGTTTTCGTCGGCGCGGCCACAACGAAGGCGATGAGCCCGCGTTCACGCAGCCCGCCATGTACAAGCTGATCCGCAGTCGCCAGACCGTGTTCAACAGCTTCCT
>JAYTAK010000818.1:0-7597 GCA_043737515.1 Candidatus Kuenenia sp.
CTTCACTGATGGTACGATTGCCGTGGATTAGCGCAGATCAGCGTCGATTAGTGTTCCATGCGTTTGTCACTTTGGGTTGCGGGCGAAGCCCGCGCTGGGAATTTGTAGGGTGTGACAAGCGGCAGCGCCGGCACACCATGTCTGTGATTCGGTGTGGCTGCGCGTTGCTTGTCACACCCTACAACCCGCGCATGGTCAATAACCTGGCCGACCGTGCCTCCAGCAGTGGCCACTGGACGCGGCAGGGTTGTTGAGGGCACAATACAGCTTCCACGATCCCTTCTACCAACACTCCCCACCTCGGTCCTATGAAAACGCTTCGATTCTCCCTGAGCCTGATCCTGTTGCTGGTTACACCCGCGATGGTCGATGCTGCACTTGATGATGTTGACTTCAATGCGCAGATCAAGCCTTTGCTCGCGGCAAAATGCTTTGACTGTCACGGCCCTGACACGCAGGAAAGTCATCTCAGGCTGGATCGTCGAGCGGCAATTCTGCGTGGCGGAGATTCCGGGGAGCCGGCGCTTGTCGCGGGCGACGGCGCAAACAGTCATTTGATGAAACTGGTCCGTGGTACCGAAGCTGGAAAGCGGATGCCTCCGGATGAGGCGGATCGGTTGTCGAATGAAGAATCCCAACTGCTGCAGTCATGGATCGATCAAGGTGCGGTATGGCCGGGGCCGGATGGTGCAGCAGACGAAGAATCGATGAAGTCGGATCATTGGTCGTTTCAACCGGTCTCAATGAGTCAGCCTCCGCAGAATGACAATTCCTGGGTGGCCAACGGAATCGACGCCTTCGTTCTGCAGCAGCTCACCGATCACTCGCTGGTGCCCAATCCGCAGGCGTCTCGATCAGAACTCATGCGGCGAATGTCGCTCGACATGCTCGGGCTGCCGCCGACTCCGGAAGACGTTCAGACGTTTGTCGCGGATACTGATCCCAAGGCTGATGAACGACTTGTTGAAAAAGTGCTCGCCAGTCCGCACTACGGAGAACGCTGGTCGCGGTACTGGCTGGATCTCGTGCGATTCGCGGAGACCAACGGTTATGAAACCAACCGTGAGCGTCCGAATGCGTGGCCGTATCGGGATTACGTGATTCAATCACTCAACGATGACAAACCGTACGATCAGTTTCTGAAGGAGCAGCTTGCCGGCGACGCGATCGGTGTCCCGCAGGCCACGGCGTACCTTGTGGCCGGGCCATATGATCTTGTGAAGAGCCCGGACGTCAATCTGACGCTGATGCAGCGGCAGAATGAACTCGACGACATGATCAACACCACCGGGACCGCCTTCATGGGGCTGACCCTGGGCTGTGCCCGTTGTCACAATCACAAGTTCGATCCGATTCGGCAGTCGGATTATTACTCGCTCCAGGCTATCTTCGCGGGAATTCAGCACGGTGATCGAGGCATGCCGCTGACCGAACAACAACAGCAGGAGATCGCACAGATCGATCAGCAACTGGTACAGTTGAGAGAACAGCTCAAGCCGTTTGTGAAGGATGCCGGTCCCAGCCGCCCGCCTGCCAACGCTCGCAGCAACGAAGAATTGTTTGAAGCGACGCCAGCAAAGTTCGTCCGCTTCACGATCGAAGCGACCAACGCTTCTCAACCTTGCATTGATGAACTGGAGATCTTCAGCGGCACAACGAACGTCGCATTGGCAGCCAACGGAGCGAAGGCGTCATGTTCCAGTGCGTTGCCTGGATACGAGATCCACAAGCTGGAACACATCAACGACGGGCAGTTCGGAAATTCACGCAGTTGGATCTCCAACGAAGACGGGCGAGGCTGGATTCAGATCGAGCTGCCTGCGGTGTCGCAGATAAGCCGCATCGCATGGGCCAGAGACCGTGAGGGACGATTCGGAGATCGCGTCGCCACAAAATACGTGATCGAAGTGGCGGTTGAGCCCGGCGAATGGAAGCAGGTGGCTTCGTCAGCCGACCGCATGCCATTTACCGGCGCTGCTCCATTGTTGCCGGAATACGACTTCGCAAAATTCCCCGACGAAACAGCCGAGCTGGGTCGCCGGTTGCTGACACAATTCCAGCGGAACGAACAGCGAAAGTCACAACTGCAGGCATCCGCCACGATCTACGCGGGTACGTTTCAGCAGCCGGGACCGACCCATCGATTGTTCCGCGGCGAACCGCTCGCCCAACGTGAACAAGTCGAACCCGGCACCGTCGCGGCGCTCGGAAAACTGGCCATTTCCGAAGCCACTCCGGAACAACAACGACGCCTGGCGCTGGCTGAGTGGATGGCATCCAAAGACAACCCGCTCACGGCGCGAGTGATCGTGAATCGGCTTTGGCAATTTCACTTCGGAAAGGGACTGGTGGCGACTCCCAGCGATTTCGGCAAAGCCGGAGTCGCGCCGACTCATCCGGAACTGCTCGACTGGCTGGCTCGCGAGTTGATGGATCACAACTGGTCGCTGAAGCATGTGCATCGGTTGATTCTGAATTCAGCGACGTACCGTCA
Organism: Candidatus Kuenenia sp.; assembly: GCA_043737515.1. Taxonomy (GTDB): domain Bacteria; phylum Planctomycetota; class Planctomycetia; order Planctomycetales; family Planctomycetaceae; genus SXXK01. The sequence continues at coordinate 2,495 of JAYTAK010000818.1, forward strand.
GAGCAGCCAGCCTCGCGAGGACGCGCTTCAGGCGGATGCGGATACGCAATGGTGGTGGAGATTTCCACCACGACGTCTGGAAGCCGAACCCATCCGCGACAGCATTCTGGCCGTGACGGGAGTACTCGACGACCGTATGTTCGGCCCCGGATTCAGCGGATTTGAAGTCGAACTGGAGAACGTGCGACACTATTTTCCGAAGAAAAAGTACGGTCCCGAAGACTGGCGGCGCATGATCTACATGACCAAGGTCCGTTTGGAAAAGGAATCCGTCTTCGGCGTGTTTGATTGCCCCGATGCCGCTACCTCTGTCCCCAAACGCAGTCGTTCGACCACGCCGCTCCAGGCACTCAATCTGTTCAACAGCCCATTCATGCTGCAGCAGGCTCAACTATTCGCCGGTCGGTTGCAACGTGACTGCGGCGACGATCAGAGCCAACAGATTGAACGGGCGTTTTGGTTGTGTTCCGGTCGAGCCCCGGATGCTGTTGAGTCGAGAGAGTCCCTGAATTTCATCACCGAACAAGGCATCACCGCGTTTTGTCGCGCGATGCTCAACAGCAATGAATTTGTGTTTATTGAGTAAGCAGCTTTCAGCGATGTCAAGACTTTTGCGGGAGGCTGTCTGGCCAGGCAGATGCCGATGTGTTTCCGGAGTCTCATCTGTATTCACTGTCCCGAATTCGCGGACATGTCAGGGACTTTTTTCAACGTTGCCCGTATCAATCAGTCGCGCGAGGATCACCTCGTCCAGCCTGGCCTCAGCGATCACGGTGGCTCCCGGCGGGACGACGCGGAGTTCCGGTCGCAGATCGGCCAGTCGATGGATGAGCAGCAATAATCCCTTTTGCTTTTCGGGATCGTAGTCATACGCAATCAGTCGGATATTTCGCTGCTGCACAATCGGCACCAGTGACATGATGGCCTGCAGTTGAAACTGATGGCTGACCGGCGCGACGAACACCGTTGAGTTCTCAGGAACCTGTTCCCAGAAGCTGCCATTCAGGCCATCGGACCAATAGCTGGATTCCATTCCCAGCCAGGCCGCTCCGTTACTGCCGGCTGCCAGCGGGCCGTATTGAGAAATGGCATACGGCGAAAAGACCGGTGAGCCAAACGGCTGAAGTGCCAGCAGACCAAGCACAGCGCCTTGCCAGCGGACGACAGTCCGTGAAATCGGTGGGCGCGACAAATCGTTCGTGCCTTTTGTCGTGTCGTTGAATCGGCAAAACGCCCGAGCAGCGAGGACAGCGATCGCCGGCATCACGACTACGAACAATCGATTGCCATCGTAAACGGGAGTTCCGGGTAACGCGAACACACTGAGAGGAACGGCGATGCTCAGCAGCAGCAACTGATCAATCGCGTCCGGTCGCTGTCGTCTGAACCTCGCGAGCAAACACAGCAAGACGCCAACCGGTAAAGTAAAGAGCGTAATGACAAATGGGTAATGCCACGGCACCTGTTTGTCGGCAAAGCGCTCACCGAAATACCAGCAATACAGCGTCGGACGCTGCATCGTGGCGGGATTATTCACTGCGACCTGAAACCCTCGAATGTGATGGTGAAACGAACCGGACAGCACTGACGTACGCCCAAGATATTGCTGCAGGTTGTGAATCGGATCCAGCCAGAGCCATGGCCAGGCCAACAGGAACACAACGCCGCCGCACATGGCCCAGCAGATGAGCGGTCGCAGGCTCTGCCAGCGAAACTGCCACAACGCCCACAGAAAGACCACCGGTGGCAACAGAACTCCCTGAACCTTGGTCAGCAGCAGCAGTCCCCAGAACACTCCGGAAATGCATGCTCGCAATACAGACGGCGGGCGTGAATCGGTCCACCATGCCAGGAGTGGCAAGAGCGCCGCGACCCATGCCAGGTTCGTCGTCGATTCCAGTGCGGCAAGTCGTGCATGTCCAATCAGACAAGGTGTGCTGATCATCAGGATGGCAACGCACACCGCTGATGCCCAGCCGTATCGCCGCCGACAGAATTCGGTCAGCAACAGGACCATCATCGCAAAGGCAAGGCAGGATCCCAGTCTGGCCGCGGGAACGTTGTAGCCAGTCGATTCCGATCCGGCGATACACCAGGACGTCAGATACTGCGAGACACCCAGCACGATGCGGCCCAATGGTGGATGGTCGGGAAGGTATTTCGGGGAACCGAAAACTTTCTGTGCTCCGGACGGCGAAAAAACAAGCGGCCCATGCTGTACCAGCGCATCGACAAGATACACACCCTGCTGGATGTTGAAAGACTCATCGATCGTCAGGCCGGGGCCATGCAGCCGACCTGCGACAGTGCCGTGATCCACCAGCATCGACGACAGAAGTAATGCCGCGACGAATGAGACAGCGGAAATCCAGGAGAGGCGAATCATTTTGATCTTTTATTGCAACCCAGCGAGCGGTCGGGCGTCAGCCCACCGGTAAAAGACGCTGTCGACTAAGTTTCGCATACGTCATTTCACCTGAAAAACGATGCGAGAAATCTGGCTGACGACGACTATTGAGAGAGTGTCTTCAGATCTGCGGATTCTCCGGTCTTGACCGAAACATACAATTTCGCTGCTTCTTCCGCAGTGGCAGGCAGCTCCTGTTCTGCTGGAATGGACATCAACTGCTTTGCCGAAACAAAGTGCGCGGAGTGTTGCCCGATCACTTCCACTGTTGTCCCCGTCACGACGATCGCCGTGCCTTCGTCGATTCCAACGCCCACCATTTTGGGATGACGTCGAATGACGGGCAGCAAATCCGGAAGTCGATTCCGCTGAGAGAAATGCTGATCAATGGCCATTCCTGGAAGAAACGCAAAGCCCCGTTCATAACCTTCGGCCATCATCACGGAGTTTCCCAGAGGATGTCCGCGCACCAGGAATTCCCCCTGAATGGTTGCGCCAGCCGAACTGCCGCCGATGACTCCGCCCCGTCGCAGCACGTCTCGAAACAATTCAATTGCCTCCGTCCCTTCGTACGCATCCACGAAGTTCCACTGCCTGCCGCCGCCAAACCAGATCCCCGTCGCCGCCTTGAGCGACGATCGGAATTCGTCACTGGCAACTTCATCCGGGCCGCGCTGAGTCAACACGGTGATGTTGGCAACGCTTTCTTTTTTCAGAAAGCCGGGCGTCTGATCACTTGTTTCTTCCCGAGACACAGCCGTCGGCAGCACCACGATGTTTGCAGATTCTCCTCCGGCGAGTTCCACGAATCGCTGAACAACGTCTTCGGTCATTGCACCACCACCCACAATCACCAGCGACCCGGATTGCACCTTCGGACTGCCAAACTGAGGTTCGCCGGGATCAACTCGTGATGCCCGCTGACGAGCGGCACGTCGAAGCTGCGTCAGGTCCGCAACCTCGCCTGCGGCCACCTGGAGAACCTCGGCGTCTCGATAATCCGCCTTCGCCAGCACTACAGAAACGCTGTTTCGCCCTGTGACACGCATTTGACGCCCTTGGACGAAAACAGCAGTGTCTTCATCAATGCCGACACCCAGACACTCCGCATGCATTTCGACAGCGATCTGCAATCGAGCAAGTCGATTTCGATTGGTGAAATGCTGATCCACAATCGCGCCTTGCAACAGATCCCATCCTTCGGACATGTCCGGCTGTTCTTTCCCGGACGAAATCATCACCTTTGACATGATCGCCGCGCCGGCAGAAGTTCCTCCCACCGTACCGCCTCGCTGCAGCAGTCTCTGCAACGCCTCCTCAACTCCGGATTGCGCGAACGTCGTTGCCAGCCTCGACTGCTGCCCACCGCAAATCCAGACAGCCGATGCTGCGTCAATCGCCGCGACCGTCTTTACGCCACGCTCACTTTCCGCAAGCGACGGATCAACAACGACGACGTTTGAAATCCCGGCCTCGGCGAGCCACCTGGTCGATGACTCCGCTGCCTCCTTCGGATCGGATGCCGCATCAGCGATCACGACCAAAGATCCGTCGCCGTGCAGGGATTCCTTGAGTGCGCTCGGGACTGCATCCGGAACGCTGCCGCCACCAACGATGATCAGCGTCCCTGGCCAGCCGTCGGCTGTCGGTATCGAACTGTCGGCACCAACCGCTGTTCCGGCACCGATGAAAATCATGACTGTTAGAAGGAGCGAGGATATTGTCACAGGAAGAATCCCGAAAAAGAGCGATGCCCCGCTTCATCACTGGGAAGTGTTTTTCTTTCGTTTAACCCGATGCCGCAGGCGAGGCGGATTTCAATGGATTCCTCGCCTGCGGCATCGGGTTAAACGAATCAACGCATGGGCGCGTAAAGTCTGTCGACTCCGCCGTACGTTCAATAATGCGGGCTAATAAAAAAGGACGGCGTTTGATGGAAGCACCTGAGCAGAATACACTTCTCCGCATGAATACGACACCCCTCAATCAGTGGCATCATGCACATCATGGCCGGATGGTCGATTTTGCAGGCTGGGAAATGCCCGTCCAGTACTCGTCGATTGTCGAAGAACACACAGCCGTGCGAACTGCTGTCGGACTGTTTGACATTTCGCACATGGGTCGACTGCAGTTTCGTGGTGATTGCAGTCAGGCATTCCTGAATGGTGTGTTGACCAACGATACGTCAAAGGTCAAAGTCGGCGATGTTCGGTACTCCCTGATCTGCGGCAAAGACGGAGGCATCCTCGACGATGTGCTGGTCTATCGCCTTCGCGACCGATGGGAACTGGTCGTCAACGCATCCAACCGCGAGAAGATTGTCAGTTGGCTGAAACACTGTGCAGGCTTTGCGGCCGTTGATTTCAAAGACTGCACTCTGACCACCGGCATGATTGCCGTGCAGGGACCACAGGCACTGACGTTGCTGAATGAAGCAGCCAGGCTCGATCTGGCTTCGATGAAGTATTATTCGGCGACGGAAATGCCGTTCTTTGGAACCAGCGGAGTTGTTTCGCGCACAGGCTACACGGGTGAAGATGGCTTTGAACTCGTCATGCCGTCTGCCGATGCGGAACGAATCTGGCTGACGCTGCTCGAACACGGAGCAAAATATGGCATCGTACCGGCAGGTCTTGGTTGTCGTGACACGCTGCGCATGGAATCGGCGATGCCGTTGTATGGGCATGAATTGAATG
>JAYTAK010000819.1:0-3336 GCA_043737515.1 Candidatus Kuenenia sp.
AAGCTTCCAGCTTGTCAGGTTTCTCAAAAAGCACTGCGTTTTCATACAGCGAAGGCAAGCTGGAAGCTTACCCCACGTAGAATTCAGACTAAATCAACAGCCCGCTAGCCGCCGGTACTGACCGAATACACAACCCACAGTTGGCGGGCTGTTGCTTTAAGTTTGTAGTGCTGCCTTCAGGCGGTTATTGGGGCAGAACCGGCAGCGAATTCCGGCTAAAGCCGGGACTACGAACGATTTTAGTTGCCAAACCTTTGTCCACTGGCACGAGGCCAGTGGGGCAAATAGAACCGAGGTTCTTCCCGCCGGAACTGCGAGACCTTTGAATCACGCAATCCACAGAAATGCCATTGCAAACTCAGGACTGGAGAGATCGCACCCGCGCCGTGCGGCTCACTCACCAACACGGCCCTCAGTCCTTGTCATTACCCACATCCTGGCTCGTTGATTTCACAATTCCCCGGATTTTCGTACTCGTACTCAGTCCACAGGACGGTACTCGTACTCGATGATTCCAAGTTGTTTCGAGTACGAGTACCGTTTCACTGAGTACGAGTACGAGACAGAGTCAAAGATGTGGGTAATGACAAGCCCTCAGTCCCGGCCGCGCGGAGTATATCGCGGCGCGGGAATCTGACGCTCGTGGCGGAAACTGCTGGTTGCCAATTCCAGACGTTGACATCGGCAGAAACCGCCGACGTCTGAGTTCCGGAACGCGCGGCCGCTGTCGCAATTGCAGCAATCCGATGCTTCGTCCGAGTCCGGAAATGCCGATTCTAAGACGAACACCTCACGAATCATCGCAAGCCACGCAGGGCTCGCAAGGCGTTCTAAAGATTCGTTCCCGTGCCCGATGTGAATTTGACTCATGAATCCGCTCACACGCTGGCTTGCCGTTCCGCTGCTGATGGTACTGATCAACCCCGTCACGGTCTGCGCAGAGGATTCGTTCCTGGATGAGTTACGGATCACGGGACAGCATGAGTCCCCAGGCGATGAGGAAGTGCCGCCGAGGTTCTCGTATGCGACCGACGATCGCCGTGTTGAGGGCGATGATGAATCGTCGCTTGAACCGGATCCGCTGTTTGATAATTCTGTTGTGACTGAAAGCCTGCCGGAAGACTCACAAACCGGTCGCGCACTACTCGATGAGGCAGCCGCGTTTGCCGGATTCGAAACGCCCTGTGCGCCTGAATTCGATTGCTGCGATGCACCGCTGATTCGATATCGCACGACCTGTTTTCAGGGAGCACAGGCTGCTTACGGAATCATTCCCGCCGGTGATACGAATGCACTGGGAATCAAAACATTTGATCTGCTCGGAACGTTTGCGATTCCGTTCGGAAGTATGGACCATGTCATCTCGTTTACGCCGTTTTTCCGCATGGATCAGCTCAATGCCAATCCGTTACTGGATGTTCCCGATGCACTCTATGAAACCGGTGTGAAGGCGTTCTGGAAGAAAGTCCAGAGCGAACGGTTCACGACGATGGTTCTGCTCACTCCAACCGTGCGAAGCGATTTTCAATCCAGTGAGCAGGCTTTCAAATTGTTCGGGATGGCCTTACTGCAGTGGCAAATTGTCCCGCAAAAGCTGTCGATGACCGGTGGCGCGATTTACACGGGGCGGCAGGATTTCCCCGTGCTGCCAGCATTGGGACTCTACTGGACTCCATCACCGGTCTGGAAACTGGACATTCAGTTCCCGTCCCCCCGCCTGTCACGCCGTCTGCTGAAAGACGGTGACACGAGCGAAACTTGGGTCTATCTGAGTGGTGTGTTCGGCGGCAACACCTGGGCCGTCCAGCGGGCTGGCGGACAGGACGATCAGCTCACACTTCGCGACCTGCGACTTGTGCTGGGCGTCGAATACCTGCTTCGCGAGAACCGAGGTGTCTTCGTGGAAACTGGCTTTGTCTTCAATCGCTCAATGGAATACGCTGGCACTCCAGGCCAGATCGATTTCGGCGACGCCATCCTGCTGCGCGCCGGGCTGCAGTTTTAGGCCCTGACAAGCACATGTCACACTATTCCTGATGCAAGCGACAGTCATTTGCATCAGGAATACGCTGCGTGCTGATCGCTTAGGACTGGCGCACCCATAAGTGTCCCCTCGTGGCGGATGCTGCCAGCATCCAAACCGACGCTGGCAGCGTCGGCCACGACAGTTATTTCTGCGCCGGTCCTTATTCTCGCGAGAGCACGACGCGATCGTCCCGCACATCGACAGTCTTGAAATGCTTTCCGAAGATGAGCGGGAACAGTTTTGAGCCCGGTTGTTGTTGGGCAAGTGTGTCGAGTTGCACGGATTCTTTCAGAATGGCAAGCACCTCTGGTGAATCCTGGCCAATGACCTCGATCATGATTTTCTGTTTTCGGAAAAACTCAATCAGTTGCCCGATCGTCGCTCGTTCAGCTTTCAATGTGAGAGGCCTTGTGCGAAGGGAACCATCTGGCGTTGTGGCAGTTGAGCCTGACTCGCCGACGGAATGCAGAGCCTCTTGCAGCATGGCGTTCAGCGATTCGTGTTGTCGCAGCGTGGTGATGACAGTGGCGGTTGCTCCGGTCCATTTGATCTCAATGCTCGATGCCTTGCCCTGCCACGCTGCGATGATCCCAGATTTCAGCTTGCTGCCAACTGCGTAGCGATGTTCCAGGACTTCATCCGGATCGACCGGGACGATCGTCAATTCCGCTCGGTCGTCTGCCAGTTTGAAGGTCAGGTCAAACTGATTCAGAATCAGTGTCGCAAGTTCGCCGAAGGACAACCGGGGAAGTCGCTGTTCCGCCCAGACGTCATGAGGAATCGCGTCAGGATTCGTGATCACGAATCCAGCGGTCTTTGCATGATCCAACAGAATCTGACGCGGTTCCGACAACTGTTCCCACGATGCGTCGTTCTTCGCAATCAACCGACGAAACGCGGCGGCATCGATTTTCTTTTTCAGCGTGTTCACCTGCTCGGCGTTGTGGCTGAGCAGAATAGGCAGTCGGTGAATGGCTTCGGCCGGCCCGACGCAGGCAAAATCGTCTGCGACGCAAAACGCCCCATCAGGAATCGTGGCAGAAATCTGTTTAAGCACTTGAACTCGCGGCACAAAATCCGTTTTCACGCTGATCGTTCGATGAGGATCAATTCGACGATCTCGCAGGATCACGACCTGGGTCTGTGCCTGCAGATCACGAAGCTGGTTTCCGAGTTCTGAGCCAACGCTGAACCAACTGATATTCTTCGCCAAAGCAGTTTGAAGATCCTTGCCCGTGTTGAACGAGGATTGTTCGTCGGCAGGGACGACAAGAAGTAAGAAGAAGATTGTGAGCATTTTCAAGTTGATA
>JAYTAK010000820.1:0-17470 GCA_043737515.1 Candidatus Kuenenia sp.
TTTCAGAGCATGGCAACATCGAAGGCGAACGGGGATATGGATGGGTGGCCCGGAAGAACGAGCAATCTTCGACGCAATGAAGGCACGATTGGAATCGAAAGAATCAATGAAACGGTTTTTGAAGTTCTTCGTTCGTCAGCCGATTGGACCTCGACTCTTGATCTTTGACAAAAAAAAGAAATTCAAATATTACGCTGGTCGCCAAACAGCAATCAATGAGGCGTACTTTACTTGGGATGCCGTCAATAACTGGCCTCGCAACAGTAGCGGCAAATTGACATTCAATATTGCCTGTGCGGGATATCGAAAACGTTGTTCGAAATTTGAGAGCGAACCAGGATGGATTCTTCCACACTCATTGGCCCGCTGTATGTGCTGCTCAGTCGTTTCCGACCTCACTGGTTGTTGCAGTACACACAAACAGACGGGGGAACGTACGCTGTTTACCTACTACCCGTTTTTCAAAACGGAAGGGTTTCCTGAACTGACTGAATAGCCGCCCGGAAACACTCCGGACGGTCTGCTCAATCGCGAAAACGAGACGATTGTGCTTCCAGATTATGCCGCTTCGTCAAGTCGTTATTGAGTCCCGCAAGTCCAAGGTTCACGGTCTGCATGACTTCGTTCTGTGTTGCCTCTGACAGTTCTTGTGGCACGTTCGCCACGATCTCGGCCGGGAGTTTCCGCAGCCGTTCAGTCAGCATCGAAACACCGGTTCGAATGTCGCGTATAAGTTCCGTCTGGCGAATCAGACTATTCTCAAGCCGATCGTTTTTCGTTCGCCTACTACGAACAGACTCCAGTCGTCGTGCCAGTTCGGCTCGCTGGGATGCAATGTTGAGTTCTGCCATTCCGGGGATTTCGTTTCGCGCGTCGCGTGCGGCCTTCCATGCTTCGATTTCATCCAGGACATACCACCCTGGCGTTCCGGGGAGTGGCGGGTTCTCCATTCGCCACGCGCGGACAGTTTGCGGCCTAACACCGAACCACGCTCCGATCTCTCCGAGCGTTCTGAATATCTGAGGTTCTGGAATCACTGGCAACTCGGCAACCAGTTCCACGAATGCCGTCATGTCTTCGGCGGTCTGGCATTCCGCCAACAACTGCCGCAGATCCTCGGTCATGCTGCACCCCGTTGTGTCAACTGTGCCATGCGAAGCGATTTATGCTGTTCGAGGTTTTCAACAGTGACCGGCCCCAATGCCTCAATCTGTTCTTCGATAGTGAGCACAACGGGAACATCGTCCAGAGGCAGCGTGTTATCGCTGGTCGATGGCTTGCCGAGTGCTCTCGTCAACAGCAGGTTCGCCGCCTGAATGTCGCCGCCCTTTGCCAGTTCAACCAGCTTGCGGACGATTGCCGTCACATCGTCTTCCGTCACGGCCGTGATAAATAGTTGTCGCAATCGCTGTGCATGGCGTGCCGTTGGGTTGCCACGGGCGAAACCGTTGCCGGAAGCAAACCGCCCAGCCGTGTCGCGTCCCTCCGTTCGCTCCGTTGGTACGGTTTCAGGCTCCTGAGTCATCGTTGCACCTTTTTTTGAATCGAGGGTTGTTCATCGGGTGAAAATTCCCTTAGAGACGCATTCTGTCTTCACGGACCTTGCGCGCATCCCCGCCGTGGTTCTCAGAGGACCCGACGTTAAAAACCCAGTGTTTTCAGCGGTTTCCAGGTCATTTCAAAACACAATCAGTTGCAAATTCAGCATAAAAATCCCCACGCTACTGACCGAAGTCGCGTCGTTGCATCACGTGGGCAGACTGTTCATTCAGTCCAGAAAAGGCGTCCCCAAACAGGGACAGAGGCGACTCACGGCACGAACGCCTGGCCATTGTGAGACCGCCGCCACAAAACATTCAGAGACCACTGGCCAACGGATTCAACGCAACGTCCGTTGCTTGCGCCGCTGGCTTGTCCGGGATGAACGGCTCCAATCCATCTTCGGCCCGCCTCAGCGAAACGAATTGATCCTCAGTCATCTTGTACGAACCGGCCTTGAATTCGGCCCGGTATGCCGCATCGTTGATCGTTGCCGCGTTGTTCTGTTTACTCACTGCAATTGTCCTTTCAATATCCAATTCAACACTGTCTCCGTACCACACTGATCCGGAGATTATCTGTTCCGCCAAAACCTCACGTTGATCCATGCGGGCTTCCATCAGACCGGGCTCGCAATCATTCTGGACTTCACGTCGGCCAAACCTTCGTCAGCTTGTTGCATCCGCCGTTCTGTTTCCGCATGAGCAGCTTTCGCCATGCGGAGCATTTTCAAATCGTCGAACCATTGCTTGCTGTAGTGCGCCACACTGTCGGGATGAACCTTTGGCGCGAATGCAATATTCTGCATGTCGGTAGAAATCGCCCACTCAGGGACAACCACGTTTCCGAGTGAGACTTGTAGCGCCGTGAACGCCTTGGCAATAACACCCTGATCCCACGGCACGGGCGCACCATCCTGCAGAATCGCTGGTTCGCCGCGTTGCAGTGAGATTCGACTTTTCGTCGATGCAAGATCCTGTTCCGCTCGCTTCAGCTTCTCGCGACTCTGTTGAAGTTCCGCAATCGCCGCCTGCCGAAGCGACATTGCCACCTCCCATTCGTCTCTTAGTTCACGATCTCGGCAAGAGTTCACCAGCTCACCTGGAATCGTGCTACTCAAATCGTTGTATGCCAGTCCTGCAACCTGGAATGCCATGCTGAAAGCATCGAGATATCCAATCGCCCGCTCGTGTTTATCAACCAGTTTCTGAGCCATCGCGAGTTCTTCCCGTGCGCGATCGAGATTCGCTTTCAGCCCTGCGCGATTCTTCAGCTTCGCCTGCAATGCGGCCCGGTCTTTCTTGTTTTGCTCATCGCTAACCCGTGACATCATGTTCAAAGTTCCTGTTCTAAATCATCATCGTCACCGGCGGCCAGTCCGCCGAGTTCTTTGCTTTCTTCATCGCGTTGCCGTTGCCGAACGTATTCGCCAGGCGTCCAGTCTTTCAGCAGTCCATCGCGCCGAGCGTCCAGATACTCGCCAACGAATTGGCAGATTTGCGGATCGTCCAGATTGATTGCCTCAGTGATCATGTGGTTGATTCTCCCGGTTCGCTGGAATTGGTACAGGCGTTTCCTTCAGTTTGCGTCGATTTGCACACCTCGAGCGCCGGACAACCGTCTCGAATCCATCGCGTCAAAACATCGCTACGCCATCGACGATGGCCGTACATTCGCACGAAGCCCGGAAGCCGTCCGGAAGCCTGCCAATACTCCGCAGTTCGTTTGCTGATGTTCAGAAGTTCCGCAACCTGATGGACGTCGAGTAGCTTCGCTGGCATGTCAGTTGTTCCTCACGTCAAAAATCGGTTTTGTCTGCGTCCAGGAGTTCGGTTTGGTTCGCAAGAAAGTCACCGCGACTCTTGCGCCCCAAAAGCACGCGCGGCACATGTCGCGATTCTGCGGAAATGCGAACACCCCGAATTCCGCCGCCAATGCAACGCGGCAGATTTCGCAGATTCGCGGGTTACGTGTTGCGACTGGTTTCATAAGTGCGATCCATCAATCCAGTCGATGTTCGGGTTCAGAGTGGTGGACGTGGTGGACGTGGTGGACCTGTTTTCAACCAACTCCGATACAGGTATTTCGTTATGAGTCTCCTGAAAATCTGTTTTTTCCTCACACTTGGTTTTGTTTGAATCAGGTCCACCCGGTCCACCCGGTCCACCACTCGATTGGACAAACCAATAGTTGCTTCCCCGCTTTACCGTGCAATCAAACGCCATTTGATCGACAACACGATTCCGGAAGTGACTCAACTGGTTTCCGAGATGCTGGGTAGTCGCCTTGACGATTGAACGCCCGCAGAACGTCTCAATTGCATCGCGCATCACTTCAACATCGTCCGCCGCATACGAGGCGTCCCGAGCGTTCGCAATCTTGAGCATGTCAGATGTGCGCAATCCATGCTGATCCTGATCGACTTGAACCACGGCAATCAGCATCTGGCGGAGTGAGCCAGCGTCGCTATCGGATGTCGCCCGAAGTTCCGTCCGGGTCTCACCAGGATCCGCCAGACGGCACCAGACGATTGTGGCGCGTACAAGATCAGACCAGCCTTCGAAACTTCCCCACGGTCTCAGCCGCTGGTCGGGACGTTTGGCCGCGATGTAACCGCGCAGGATCGTCAGTGCAGCCGTCAACAGCGCTGGTCGATTCTGCCGAACATGCTTCCGGATGTCCGGGTATCTGAAGCCTTCACGGTCTTCAGGATTTTCCAACGGCGATTCCAGACGGACGTGGCAGACTCGCCTTGCCGTATCCGCCGCAAGGATCACATTGTTTCCGCTCGCATACCACGTCATCCGGAGTGGCGCTTCAATCATTTCCGAAAACTGGAGTAGTCGATCCTTCCAGACGGTCCCCGTCAAAGCTGCATCAAGTGACGCGCAGCCGAATCGACCACTGATATTGTCAATCAATACGATACGGTCGGAATCCTTCACAAGTGCCGTGATTCGTTTTCTGGCTTCATCATCATTTTGCGGTGCCGTCAGTCGCGTAGCCTCACGGCCCGTAACAATCAGGCTGTTGACATCGGCCAAAAGGGATTTGCCGCTGCCCCTCACATTTGCATCGAACAGAAACAACGGACCTGTGCAGCCCCGATACGCTTCTCGCGCCAATGGTGTCAGCAGACTGGCGAGCCAACCAGACTTGCTTGCGTCATCACGGAAAGGAAAGTCGGCCACTAGGTCAAACAGCATCGCCACAGCTCGCTGGACATCATCTGTTGACGGTGCCGAATCGATTGGTGGGAAGACTTCCGTCAGATCAACATACAAGCCACTGTCAGCATCGTAGCCTTGCGATTGCAGAATACTGCCATCGGCACGCAACACGGGACTGGTGACGATTCCGCGTATCGGTCGGACGCCTAACCAGGTACCACGCGCCAAGACAGCGTCGTAGCACCATTTCGGCACGCGCTGGAATGACTCGGTTTCCTCGCCTGTCTCTTTATCCAACGTCAGCACATAGAACTTACAGGTTTCGCTGATCAATTCGCGGAGTGTCGCAAGGCTGAGATGCTGAATCGTTTTCCGGGATTCTTCGCTGTCAACAAGTTCATCGACGATAACCGCCAGACAGCCGTTGTGATCGAAGATAACGGCACGCTTGCCGAGTGCCTCAATCACCTGATCATTGACGGCTTTTTCGTCCAGCGTCAATTCAATTTCCGGACGTCCTGATTCTGATTCTTTCGCTGGTCGTTCACGTCGTTTCCGCTTCGGCACAATCGCGTTGATTGTCTCAAAGTGATCGGGCAGCGATTTGAACCGATTGCGAAGTGTCGAGTGATCCACGTCGGCAAAATGTTCTATCCAGTCCACGGCATCGCCTTTGACCGGCAGTTCTGCCCAGTCGTCTTTCAACTCCACGACTCTGACCGACACGACTGATTCGGGTAGCAGGTCAATCACCAGTTTTCCGAATTCGCGTCCAGCTTCGTCGTTGTCCACAGTGATCGTCACCGACTTTCCAGCCAGCACAGACCAGTCGGTTTTTATGGGTGACATCGCACCCTGACTTGGCGTTGTGGCGACCAGCCCGATTGAACGCAGCGCGTCGGTGGTTTTCTCGCCTTCGCACACGACAACGCTACTGGCTTCCGTCACCTCCGGCAGATGATACAGCGGACGCGCCGCCTTCATTGCTTTGCAGATCCAACCGCCTTCATGCTTCCGAATCTGGCGAGCCTCTTTCTTTTCAGGCGAGAACTTCCAGACGACAACCGTGAAGATGTGGTTTCCATCTTTGTCGTGATACGGATGAACGCGGTCTGGTGGACGCGGTGGGATGTCTTTCTGATTCTGGAAGACAGACCATTTCACGCCATCGATAGCCGATTCCTCGCTGTCGTGCAGTGTGGTCGTTTTCCCATCAATCTGCACCTTTGGTTTCGGCGTGTGGGATGACGAGTTTTCAGCCAGTCCGAGTTCCTTGAGGACGTCACCCGTATTGGCCTGGCATCCATGACAGAACATCTGTCCGTCTGCGGAAATCGCAAGACTGTTTGCCGTCGTTCCGTCGTGGCAGGGACATTTTGCCCGCCATCCTTCACCGTCGTGATGTGGATCGCATCCGCGCAGACGCAGCGCGGAAACTATTGAATGTTTTTCAATCATCGGTATGATGTACTCTCGTCCGTTGTGTGCAGTGTTGATTCGCCTGCGAAGCGAATTGAAAAGTGAAGCCGTTGCGTTCTTGCGTGACGGCTTTTTTTATTTGAACGGCAGCGACTGCTGCACTACATCCCACGGCAGCGCAGGGCGCTCCGTCGGTCGGTCATACTCCGGCATCCCGATTGCCGCGCGACACTCATCCACGCTGCACTTGAGCCGTCTGGCTATGACGTGCCACGGGATGGCGTGCCCTCGCATCATGCGGATTTGTGCGATCTGACCGGCGGTCATAGTTGCGCCGCCAGCTCGTCAGATCGCCACAAATCGAATTCATCCGCCGCGTTATCCGAAGCACCTGGATTTGCCACAGATTCGCCCAGCAAAATCCCGAGGGCCTCAGGAGCGATACCGAGACGACTGGCCAGCGATTCGAGGGAATGGCCCTGGCGTCGCTGGTCTTTGGCTTCGTCGATAATGTGGCCGGGGATGTAAGGCAGACCGCTCATTTGCCACCTGCTGCAGTCGTTGCGAAGTAGTCTTTCGTCGGCTTGGCAATCGTGCGCCGGGATGACTTGCTTTCTTTCGCCGCTGGTTTTGGGTTTTCCCGCGCGGCTTCGAATTCTGCCAAATGCTTTTCGCTGATTCGGTATCGTTTGCGAACCGAGCCACGTCGAGCGATGTTGATCGCTCCGAGTTCTCCATCCTCAATCAGCCCGCCGACTGTTGCAGGCACCACAGATAGAATTTTGGCTACCTGCGATTGTGAATACCATTTCATTTGAACCATTAAAAATTCTCTCAAAAGTGTCGATGTGACTCGATGAACTGATGAGGGAATCTTTGCGTGTTGATCGGCGACTAGAACGGCAAAAAATCACCGTCTGTTTTGTGTGGCCTTTTTCAATGATACTTTCAGTACGTCAGATTCGGCCTTCCACTGTTCGGGGTTATCCGAAAATCGTTTGTCTTCAGTCCCAGCGTTGACGCCTTTCCATTTATTGCGTTGGCCTTCTGTGCCATTGAAAAAATCAATCAGGAAGTGATTGCGGGGAATCCATTCTTTCTTCTTTTGCATCGCTGCAAACCATTTAGTCTTCAGGTCCGTTGCCAACTGTGTCCACGGCTTTTTTCCCGTCTGTAATTTTGTCTCACTGTCGTCTGTTTTTGCTGGTTGAATCGTCTGTTCGATCGTCTGTTTTGCCGTCTGTTTCGGACCTGACAATGCGGCATTGTGTCGATTTGCCGCCAAGAGTTCGTTTGCATCAGCAGTATCCTGAACATCCGCTGATTCAATCGCCAGAAAGCCATCGACTGTGATTTGAAGTGCGCGAACACTGCATTCGCCTTTTCGTCGAGTCTTGTGAACCCGTGGCGAGTTCCAAAGTGCTTCCGGAATGGTCGATTTGTCCAACGTTCTAAACTTAGCTTCGGTAATTATCTCGTTACGCCGCCCCTGGTCTGATTCAGTTGTCCGTCCGGTTCGAAGCCGCTTAACTTCTCCTTTGATGTGGATCTTACTATGAAGCCGGTCAACCGCCGATGTGAACTCGTATTCTGAAACGCCATCGGCAAGCAACTCAGGCGCAATTTCGGTTTCGAGAATGAACCAGTCGCGGGGGCGTTCAGCAAGTTTTTTCAGAATGAAAATGCAGACGGCGTTCAGCTTCACGGTTTTCGACTCCTGAAAAGTCGCAATCCTGAAAGAAAAAACAAGCACGCCAGGCAGCTTCAGGAACTGCTTTTCGGTCGGGAAGCTACCCCCGAGCCTATGCGTGCATGACTCAGATTCTACTTGCCGAACAGCCACTTGTGAACATGCTGCCCGACGTCAATCAACCGCTGATCGTCGATGCCTTGGCGATACACGGCCCCCATAGACGCATCAAAATGCCCCATCATGTAATCAACGGCAATCTGATCCTTTGAGGCACCTGCGACCGTCTCAAACGTTCTGCGGAGCGAATAGAAGCCACGGTCGGCCCGTTCCACTCCGCACTTGACGGCAAGTTTGGAAAAGCCCTTGCTGACGTTGTCGCAAAGGTACACTTCCCCGTTCGACTTGCTGGATTGCCACCAGACGGGAACGCCATGCGACGTGAGAAAGCAAAGCGGGTCGTCTGCATCGTTTTTTGCGATAGGTCTCTGCGTCATCGCCGCCCGTATCGCCGCAATGGTCTCTGGCCACAACTGGAAGCGTCGGGGAATGCCGGTCTTTTCCCGCGCCAAGTCGTACCATCCAGACTTCAGATTCAGAAACGTCGTTGACAATCGCCCGCAATCAGCGTTGCCCATGCCGCCGTTGATCCCGAGCAATACGCAAGCGTGCAACCATCCTTTGGAAGCGTCCAGCATCTGGCGAATCTCTTGAGCCGAGAAGTCGAGTTTCCCGCCACGTTTCATTTCCCGCTTTTGCTGATCCCGGCGCTTGGCGGTTTTGCTTGGCTTCTTGAAGTCAGGTCCAAAGTTTGGAATCGCTGGCAACAGGTCAGATTCGAATGCCCACTTGAATGCGGATCGCACCCGCTGAATTTCCCCGCTCACCATCGACGGCCCCCATGTAGCGGGGAACGTGTTGCGGTATGCCTTGAAGTCCGCAGCACCCAGCGCATGAGCGCGGTGGAATTTTCCAATGTGTTCAACCAGTCGGCGGCATGACTTCAGGCAGTCACTGAAGTGACGACTGGTAATCTCGCCAGATGCAACCCGTGACTGTTGCCGTTCGAGAAACAGATTACACAAATCCGAGACCGACAACTCATTTGACGACACCCGGACGACACCCGTTTTCCTGGGATCTCTGCCCGCTTGAATCTCGTCCACTTCATCGAGATACTTTGCCAGTGCCGTATCGGGATCTGACCAAACGCCGAAGAACCATTGTTTCCCTTTGATTTTCTTTGCCCATTGTCCATTCTGGTGAGCAAATAAAGGGAATTCGGCGTACGGTTTACGCGGTTTGGTGTCCGATGCTGTTGCCATGTGTTCTATCCTTAACGGGTGTCGTTGCGGGTGTCGCCTCAACACAAACCGCTGCCGAAAAGTATAGAATGCCAGTGTTTTTATTACAAGCGCCCGTAGCTCAGTTGGATAGAGCAACCGCCTTCTAAGCGGTAGGTCAGTGGTTCGAATCCACTCGGGCGCATTTCTGTAAACCCTGCCAAAGGCTGGATTCAGCTTGCCTGTCAGAGCATGACAGACGGTCCGGAAAGGACAGTTCATCGACAAATTATGTGCGCGAGTGATGTCGATGGCCAGCATGGTGATGTGAAGGGTGTCGTTGTCAATTGTGTGCTTTACCGCGAAGCGGTTCGAGAAATTAGCCGGTGGTGCGCCTGTCGGCGACCACCGGCTAGTTTCTGCAATCCTTTCAGGACCCACGGCTACTCTGTCCAAAGGATTGCCGTGTCGCTTAAGTTATCCTGCTGATGCCGCGCACTTTATTTGTCGTTGAACCTGAATTACCGGACTTCCTCAGCCAGCTCTTTCACAGTCTTGACGATGTGTTCTTCGACGTCGGCAGACCATTTGGTCGGCAGGCCGTAGTAGATCATCGCGGATTCGCCCTCGTAGCCGCCTTCTTTGAGGACTCGCAGCGACGGAATGTAGGCCATCACATCGTTGCAATAGCCACCGATCCAGTTGGTCGTGCCTGGCAGTTCACTTTTCAGACGCAGCGCGTAGTCCACCACAACTTCGCCTCCCAGAGCCGTGATGTGCAGATCGCCCAGTCGCCACATCTGCACGGGATAAGGATACGTCGGCGACAATTTGCCATCGCGAGACAGCTTTTCAAGCAGATCGGCAGCGCGGCGCGCAAGATAGACGTTGTCGGATTTCAGATCGGCTTCAATTTTTTCCTGCGAAGGAAGTTCGTCAAACGCCAGGTCGATCTCACGATAAGCAGTATGCAGCGAACCATGCAAGGGCGGCATCGGCCCGGCAAGTGCGCGATCGACGCTGTCGGCAATTTGGCGGCCATAGTCAGTCGCAAACTCCACGGTCTTGCGCGGCAGCGGATTCTGATCGGCCCCGCATCCGGCCATGAACATGGCCATCGTGTCCGGATGGCGGCGTTCTATTTCCAACTGAGCGAACCCAGGCCAGTCTCCACACCAATCCATACCGCTGAGCACTGTCGCATGGCAGGCGTAACCAAACAGTACCGTTCGCAGTTGACCTTCAGGACTTCGCACAGCCAACAACGGGACTTCGTGATCCACGGGTCCGACCAACTGCCCGGCTGCGCGGAGCATCGGGACGTCCGGTTCGCGGTTATTGCGGCGGTTCACGGCAAACGTGGCCTGTCCGGAGCCATACTGCACCACGGCAGGAGCCACGTTGGCGAACGCTTCCGCGGCGATCTTCACAATGGAATCGCTCAGGAACGTTGTGTACTCCGAAATCAGCCGATGGTTCTCGTCATCCAGCGCATACATCGAGATCAGATTCTTTCCGACCACCGGGCCGGAGTGTGTGTGGGATGTGGAAAGCGTGATTTCCGAGCGCTGCAGCCCATGATTCTGTGCTAGTTTTTCGCAGATCGACTGCGACGTCATGCGGTCAATGCCGACCAGATCCAGAGTCACCAACAGCACCTTGTGACCTTCCGCATCCTGCAGGACCAAAGCCTTTGCCCAGAGATCATGAATGTTGCCTTCGGACGGTTTGTTGCGTGACGCATAACCGGACATCCACATCGGCGACGGCGGCGTGATGACAGCCTTCGCGGAACCTGCCTGCCAGGATTCGCCAGCCGCAGCACCTGCACTTATGAAATGCAGCGCGGTGAGACTCAACAGAATTGCCACAAGTCCACGCATGAGACATCTCCAGCGCTTCTTTCCTGAAGCAAGTATGAAGCTAAATGAGATTGAACAGAACTTCGACGGCAACCACAATTCCCGCACCGGCCAGCATCCAGACGACGGAAGCGACACTGAAGATTTTTCGCTTGCGCCATTTGAGCAAAGTCCCCAGCAACGGCTCCTTGTAAGCCGAAACAGGATTGCCCAGCAGTGCCGCCCGCAGATCAGCCACCAGCAATGACATATTCTGGTAACGATCCTGCGGCTGCCGTTGCAACGCCTTCACACAAATGGCGTTCAGTTCAGGGGGGATGTTTTTCTTCGGTGCCACGCGAATCGGTTCACGCGGCGGGACTTCCAGCAGCTTGCGTTTAATCTCCTTGAAGTTTTTTCCCGACATATAGCTGTCGCCGGTCAGCACTTCAAACAGAATAATTCCCATGCTGTAGATGTCGGAACGTCCATCGACATCGCCGGTTTCGACAGCCTGTTCCGGCGACATGTAGAACGGAGTTCCCTGAACATCGCCGCGCCCGGTGAGTCGTCCGGAAATGACTTGTTTACCGCTGCGGATCAACTGATCGACATCATCGTTGTCTTCCATGTCCCACACTTTGGCCAGGCCCCAGTCCAGAACCATGACTTCGCCATAGTCGCCGATCATGATATTGGCGGGCTTCATGTCACGATGTACGACGCCGTGATCGTGCGCAAACGCCAGACATTGAGCGGCATGGATGAGCACGTTGACGAGGTTTGCGACGGGATACTGATCCACCGTGGGCTGATGATTGGCGGCGATCTGATCCAGAATGTCGCTCATGTCGCGACCGCCAAGTTTCTTCATGGTGAAGTAGGCGTTGCCGTCCGCGTCACGACTGAGTTCATACACCGGAATCGTGGCCGGATGCGGAATCTGAGCCGTCACGCGTGCTTCGCGGAGGAACCGTTTCTGGTACGTCTCGAGATTCTGAAATTGCGGCTGCAACGTCTTCATCACAACCACACGGCCCAGATTTTCATCGACGCAGGTGCGCAAGATTGCTTCACCACCCTGCGTCAGCGGTTGAAAATCGCGATACCGCATGAAGCCGTTCTTGACGTGCTTTGGAAGGTCCTTATCGGTTTCCGATAACGCGATATTCTTATTCACAAAAGTATCCCTTGCCTGACTGAGATCGCGGCAAAACTTTGGTGGCTGACATCATGGGGGACAACGGAGGCGCAGCATTGTAACATCGCCTGCATGAATTCTGAAGATACTGCGAGAATTCGAACAGAGCAATTCGCCAGGACGACGGACGACCTGCTCACCAATGGCGTGGACTTGGAGAGCGGAACCGGCGGCTAGAGTCCAATGGCACCTGGTTCAGAAAGTAGCAGGCACTTTCCAGGTGCCGTAGCCCTTGAAAACAGGCGAATTGGCGGACGGCACACGGAGTGCGCCTGCTACTTTTGAGGTAAATCAAGTGCCATTCGGCTATACTCCACGCGGTCATGAGTGAGAGAATTGGCGAGCGGCATGCGTCAGCTTGCGGGTACAAAAAATCGATGTACCGGAGGGCTCACGCCACTCCGCTCGCCGGACTCATTTCTGGCCGCGCGGAGTATATGCACTGATGCAGAAATTTTTTCGTTTCACAGTCAGCCGCAGGCGTACTTGTTCTCTTCGTTTTGCGTACGCCTGCGGCTAACGGTTAAACGAGTTTTCCCAAATAACTTGCACATCAGTGCTTACGAACGGATTGGCCACCACCGCGCGAGGTTGAAATGCAGGGCAAAGTCGATTCTGCGCAGGGCGACGTCAGGCACGAGCAGAAATGCGGCCATCGACAGCAGCCATGCCCAGAGCGGCGTTGGGCGAATGGCCGATCTCTCGGAATGGTTGAAGAGTTCACTCGGCTCCGGATTAAACCGTCCTCCGGAGACAAGTGCGACTTCTTTGAGCAAAGCGTCGTTGGTGGGCCGAATACGGAGTTCGTCGCTGTAGCCGACAATCAAGCCGCGAGACAGCCGATACGTGACGCCGTCATCCTGCTGCAATGCAAGCTCCATGTTGTAGGCACCCGGTTGCTGCGTGATGAAATCGGCTGCATAACGACCGGGTGCCGTTTGTTTCATCAGCGATTTTTCGCGTCGCAACTGCGGATTGATCGTCGTGAGTTCGACTTCGGCACTGTTGATGAACTGCCCCGTCTCGTTGACTGCGTCGATGGAAATGTCAGTCCGTGGGCCGTCGCGGGAAATAGAAATCTGCATGCCGCGGGCTTCGCTCTTTCGCATCGTCTGGCGCACAACCTGAGTCCAGAATTTCCCATAGCCGGGCCATGCCAGCCATAGCGCTGCCCAGCGACTTTTCGCGTCCGACGTAAATGCGGCCGTCATTCCCAGACCATATCGCCACCAGACCAGGAGCGGGTCACCTTTTCCCGTCACAAGGATGACTTCACTGGTCGGTTTGGGACGCGTCATCACGTAGCCCAACAGGTCCGGTGCTGCTTCCATGTCGATTTCCTGCAATGCGTGAGTTGCCCGGAAGACCTGTGGCACGAATGGCTGTTCGTCGATCGCTGACTTACTGGCGGTGACCGTTTCCTTGGCAAAGATCTGCGGAACCTGAGACGGGTCTTCGGCAAGGTAATAACGCCCCTTGCCAATGCGAGCGATCGATTCCAGTAACTGTGTGTCAGCACTGCCGCCCACAGCGACAGTTGACACAGTCATCCTTGCCGACACCATCTTTTGCGCCATGCCTTCAAAGTCACCGGCATTCGAGACACCGTCCGTCAGCATGATCACATGCTTCAGTTTGGCAGATGTTGAATTCAGAATTTCGAAGGACATCTCCATCGCCGGATACAGGCTCGTTCCGCCGCCGGATTCGATGCGCGCGATTTCATCACTGATCTTACCCTTGCTGCTGGCAGACTGCATTTCACTGATCACGTAAGTCTGATCATCGAAGGCGAGCACGGCGATCTGATCATGATTGCCCAGCAATTCGACCGCCGAGCGGGCGGCTGTTTTCGCCATTTCGAGCGGATCGCCGTCCATGGAGCCGGAGCGGTCAATCACCAGCACGATCCCCAGCGACGGTTTGTCTTTTTCTTTTTCAAAGTCGCTCCGCACGGGGAGGATTTCTTCGAGCGTGCTCTTGTAATAACCACCGAGGCCGAACGATTGTTCTCCGCCGAGCATGATGAAGCCGCCTCCGAGTTCCTGAACCCAGGTGCGGGTGATTTCCATCTGCTGCTGAGTCAACGCGGTCGCGGGCACATTGGACAGCATCAGCAGTTCATAGTTTTGAAGTCCGGCGAGTGTATCGGGCATGCCCTGCGGCGGACGCACATCGACCTGAATTCCTTCATCCTCCAGGGCGTAGGCAAGTTCTCGAATCAGATCCGGATCGCTTTCAATGATCAGGACTCGCGGCTTGCCCGCTGCGTAAACAAGTCCGGCATCCGCGTTGTTGTCGAGCAGCGTGTCGTTCTGCAATCCGGAAAGTCGCACTTTGAAAGCCGCCATGCGATCCCGATCGATGGACTGTTGAAAGCGAAATCTGTTTTCGCCCGATTTCAGTGATCGAGTTTCACTGATGACCTTGTGATCGCCGCGAAACACTTCCACCAGACCTTCGTCATCGTGATTGGAGTGAATCGTGACATCAACAAAGAACGGCTCGCCTTCGCGAACTTCGGCCGGAACATCGACGGCGGACACCTGTACTTCGGGTTCAGCCCGCATGGGCAGCGGAATCGTGGTCACGGGGACTCGGCTGCGAGATGCAGCGGCAATCGCGTCGCCGATGGTCTGATTGCCGTCTGTTAACAGGACAATCGTCGGTACATAACCTGGCGGCAGATGGCCGGCGGCAGCTTCGATGGCAGCAGCCAGGTTTGTGCCATCCCGGTCGGCGACTTGTTCTGAGGTCGAGCCTACGGAGGACGGAACAGTCTCAGCGGGATTCTTTGGCTTTTCAAGAGTCAATGGAGTCGGCCCATACACGATCGGTTCATCCTGCACATTGCCGACAGTTGAGGCAAATGGCAGATACGCGACCCTGTGCGATCCCTTCTTTTCCGCAGCCTGTTTCAAAAACTCTGTCGCGGCGTTTTCTGCGTTCGTACCCACGCTCAGACTTTGATCCACAACGAACAGCACGAACTGTTCATGCGTTTGGTGCAGCCACGTCAATCCTGAGAGTGCCAGTACCAGCAGCAGGCAAATGATTGAGCGAATCACCAGTGACGCAATCCGCTGCCGGATCGGGAAATCGCTCAAACTGCGAACAAACCAAGACCCAAGCGCTAACGCAACCGGAACGATCAGGAGCAGCAACGCGGGTCGAGTGAATTCAAAAGGAAGCATTACGCAATCAGCCTCCGTTGATACAGGAACCATTCCAGCGTTGTCAGAATGCAGGCCAGCAGTATCAGGTAGTACCAGGCTGGACGGGTAAGCCATTCTGCGGAGGTAAGTGGAGTTTGCTGCGATTCGACCAGATCCTTTGACGGTCGCAAATCGGTCTCTCGGTCGTTTGCCAGGTTGACGGCGACTTCGGCAAGAACGGTCTCAGGTGAATCCGCCTTTGCCTGTGCGTCGTTCACGCTGCGGACGACCGACCAGACACCGACTTCGTCCAGCGGACCGATCGTCAATTCAGAGGATGCGTCGTCGGCCAGCGAAGTCGTCGCCGCTGGCGTGACAGTCCGCAAGTCATCGCTCGTGGCGAGAATAACTGGCGAAGACAATCCGTCAGGCGATATCAACTCGAAATCTTTGGCAGTGTATGCCATATCGTCGATCGTCACGGTGGCCACGGCATCGGTTGGCAGTGATGGCTGAAGCTCGCCCGTAGATCCGGAAAACCATCCGAGCGAATTGGCGACCATGATCGGGAACGCCGTACGAAACGCGAGATCGCTGTGGTCCAGATTGACGCTCAGCACGAGGCACCTTCCCTCCGGTCGCTTCACTTCAGCATACACAGATTCCCCGGACAGTGTTTTCGCCAGGGAATGCGGCGGCGTCCTGAAGCGTAACTGCCTGGCATCCGGAATCAGGACATTGTCGAGACGAATGTGATTCATCAGCGGCGACGTCTTGTCCTGCTCAGTCACGATCGGGTTCTCCATGACATCACCTTGTTCCCATTGGTCGCAACTGCCAATCGGATCGACGACAAATACGTTGCCCGGCGGCAGGATACTCGGAATGTTGCCATGCAGCACAATAATCGAATCGGCTGGCCATTGCTCTGGAAAGTCCTTGCGAATCGTGACATCCACCAGCGGATTGGCTTCGAATACTTTCTGCAAAAACAGATTCCCCTGCGAGACAATCAGGACGCGGATTGTCTCCCGGCCTGGCAGCAAGGCCCAGGCCGAATTGTCCGTGGACAGGTGATCGAACTTTTTCTGACTATCTCCGTCCGTTGTCTCCGCCGTACCGGGCTCGTCTCCCGCATGAATCTGCGTCAGAACTGCTCGCAATCGTCCGCCCTCCAGCGATGTCTTTTCGATCGAACGACTCCAGACCTCTTCCGGTTTCAGTTTCAACGGAATCACATCGACCGGCACATCGTTGAGTGAAAGTTCAAGGCGACAGATGACAGCCTCCGCCGATGCATTCCGCACTGACGCCAGGATTTCATAGCCCAGCGGGTCAATCAGACTCCGACGCACCTGCAACTGAGTAATGCCGACGTTTGAAGCATCGGTGGCAAACAGCCGGTATTCGACAGACGTTGTGGTAACGGCAACCTTGTCCGAAGAGGCGACGGCAGCGGCCGACGCTGGCTCGGCGGTTGCATCGGTCACGCCGACTGATAATCGCCCGATGCGGTCCACGGCACCGTCAGTCATCGCGACGACCTGCCCGTGTGGATGCTGGCCAATGAGTTGCCGTCCCAGCTCAATGGCTGCCGACAGTTGCGTTGCACTATCGGAAAATGGAATTCCATTGATGGCATCGCGCAGAGTCGGCGTGTGTCCGGACATCCCCACGACGACTTCCGGTGTGCTGCCTGCAAGCACAATCGCGACTTCATCGCGGAACCGCATTCCATCAATGATTTCCAGCGCGGCGGACTTCGCCGCATCCAGTCGCGACGGTGCAATGTCAGTTGCGCGCATGCTGGCGGAATTGTCGATCACCAACACCAGCCGCCGCGTCTGCAGCAACTGCCAGGAAAAATACGGATCGGCAATCGCCAGAACGATCACCAGCAACAACAGCAACTGCAGGAATAATGAAAATAAATGCCGAAAATGCTGCCAGATTGATCGTGGAGGTTTCTCGTCGTAGATCTGCTTCCAGAACAGATTCGTCGATACAGGCACTCGCCGCAGCCTGATTTTCAGGACATACAAAGCCACAATCGGCACCGCGAGGGCGGCAAGCGTGAATGCGATTGGAAGTGCGAAGGACATCAGTTTTGAATCGTTGAGAGTGGGTCCTTTCTGCCTGAAAGGGCTGACACCAACACCGGGGTTGCGTTGA
>JAYTAK010000821.1:0-3333 GCA_043737515.1 Candidatus Kuenenia sp.
TTAACCCTCAGAGTGTTCCCAGAGAAAAATGTCTTTTCGATTGACAATATGTAATGAACTTGACGCGGGCTTCGCCCGCAACCCAACGCCGCAGGTGTCCGCGTACCGCGCCGCAGGTGAGAGCCCCCAGCGCGAAGAAAACTCGCACGCCTGCGTTTCAGTGTTCAGTGTTCAGTTTTCAGAGGCTATCCGAGAAGTTTTTTAATGATTTATGCGGCGGCGGCGTGGATCAGTTTCTGGTTGTCTTCGGCCGATCAGTCAGTCTCAGGCGTCAGTGTCAACTGCTTGGGAGACGGCGGACGCGGAATATGTTCATGCACTTTTGTAACGACGTATTGATTGGTTCTCTCAAAATCCGAAATCGCAGCCACAAACTTTTCACCTATATCAAGTTCTACGCTCAGCCGATCGCCGTTCCGGAATGCTTCTTCGCCGTTACTGACCTTGTCCAGGAATTGCTGATCCTTGATGGATGCCGAAATCTGTTTCCCCTCGTACACGAACTTCCATTTTGCGGTTCCGGGAAGCACAGGTGTGTGGATCGTCAACAGCGCCGGTACGGTTCGGCCGCGATCTTGGGGAATGTCCGCTGCCTGTCCATCACTGGTGATACGCAAATGCTTGAATCCCTCTCGTGGAATATCCGCGATTTCTTCACCGGACGATTTGTTGATGAGCTGCAAACCGGTGAGTGATTTGTCTTTTTCCAGGTCTTGGGCGACCTGATCGAAAGCCTCTTCAACACGCCGCTGCTGGATGATGTTAATCACGTTGGTACCGCCGTTGATCGTGATGTTTCCAACACTCAATCCATCCTGCAGAGCTTTCTCGGTTGGTTGTTCCCCCTTGAAATACTTCTTCAATTCAAAGATCGATTTGAGCGTGTCGAGCAGCTTGGCCAGTCCGGGGTTGAACGTAAACAACGTTGCAGCCGTCCCGTACAGGAAGACTTGGATCGGGATCTCAAGGCTTCCTTCCTTGAACGGATTAACGCGAATTGAGAACTCACCTTCGATCTTGAGTTCATTCTGAGTCTCTTCAATGAGAACCACGAGCGCACGCAGCATCGAGGCAACGGCCGCTGCATCCGCAGCGGATTCCGGTGTCTTCAACGTCAACGAAAGGAGTTCTGTATTCTCCTGCTGTTCTTTGAGCATGTTCATTCCCACAGTCGTCGGTACGGCCAGAGTAACGATGAATTCAGGATTTCGTCATTCGCGACTTTAGGGCTGCCTGCCCAGCGGCGGTCGTGCGGTATTGCTGCAGACTGCTGCGAGGTTTGTCGGGAATGGTCATTTCGATCAGTCCCTCTGCCAAGAGGGGCAACAGGTACTGTTTGCGGAAGTGCTCACGGTGGCCGATGCCCGCAGCGGCTTCCAGTTCGTCTCGGGTGCAGGGCGACTTCGCGGCTTTGAGCATGGATGCAACTTGCGCGGTCACTTGCGCGGTCACTTGCGCGGTCGCGTCCCAGGCGTTCGGAAGCGGGTCGGCTTGCCTGAACGCTTTGTGAATCGGCAATTTTGCAACGAACCACAGCCGGTTCTCGTCAGTCTCGAATTTTGGCCGTGGCGAGCCATTTCGCTTCATAGCGGCCCGAATCTTCGGGATGCCAGTCCCGCGGCCTTCGGTCATTTCCAGTTCTTTGAAGAACTCTCCGATGCGACGATTCCGGTAACGACGAGAAACGATGCGTTTGGCCTTCAGATCCGTCGGGCGAATCGACGAGTCCGGTCCCGGATAGCTGACGATCTCGATGCCATCAGGATTGACTCGCACTTCGACCGGTTCCCGCTGATCGTATCCACGGTGGTACATAGCGTTGACGAGGGCCTCCTCGATTGCCGTCATCGGATAATTGGGGAAGATCAATGGGGTCGGGTCTCTTTGATTGAATCATCAGGGAAAAGCAAGGGGCACACAGGAGTCATTGTTTCGGGACGAGGGGCGGAGTGGCCCCGTTCCAAGTCGCTAATCACGCTGCATGTGCGACTGCCTGGCCGCTTTGGGACAAGCAGTGCTCCTGGTTGCTGGACGTTGGAACGCGAATCGACGGTCGAAGACATTGCCTGCGGTTGGCGGTGTCGGGTCGAATTCAAATGACGCTGCTTCCGCCGACCCCACTTTGGGAGTGCGGTGGCTCGACACCGCTTTGGAATCTTTGGGCGAAGCCCTTTGGACGCAGCGTTGGGTGAATGCGAATGCTGAACGGAAAGAAGGTCGCTGCGCGACGATGCCAAAACAGGGCACAGGTTCCATGCACCTGGACGAGGACATTCGGTTGCTGGAGTCGGCGATCTGGCGGATTCGCTGCGGCAGTTCAAATTGAGTGGCTTCGATTATGGATTCGTTACCTACGACATTGCTCCTCATGAATACGACCGGTCTCCGACGTACTTCGAGGATTACCTGCGAGACATCCACGCTCCGAATTTCTACCCTTCAACACCGGTCAGTATCCCGGAGAATTCCGCGAACGGCAGCGTGGTACTCAGCGTCTCGGCAGGAGATCCGGATCCTGGTCAATCGGTGATGTACTCGATCGGCGGCGGAAACATCAGCGGAGCATTCGCCATCAATCCAGCGACGGGCCAACTCACTGCCATTGACTCAGGGGCGTTGAACTTCGAGACCACACCGACATTCACGCTGACACTTCACATGACAGATAACGGAACCGATCTGTTCAATCTCATCTCGAACAATCGGCTGCAACTGACTCGGTATGATCTGAACGGTGACAATGGCACGGTAACGGCGTTCCCGACTTCAACGGTTTCGGGTAACCAGATCCAACTGGACTTCGGAGTTCAGGGAATCGGCGGCAACCGCGGCACGAATGCCGGAGACGGGTACTACGAACTGGGCATCGATATGGATGGCAACGGGTCGTTTGAATCGAAGAAGTACTTCCATCGGCTGCTGGGCGACGTGAACGGCGACGGGATTGTTAGTGCCACAGACAAATCGGAGGTTCTGGCGGCTCAGGGGACGACCTCTGTCGAAGCCGACGTGAATGGCGATGGCTTCGTGAATGTCGCGGATACATTGCTGGTTACACGAGCCTTCGGACGGAAACTGAAAGGTGGCTTGTTCAGAGATGACTGAAGCTGCTGTCGGCCGAGTGCTGACTCAGCCCGGCCCACGGCATCCAGAGTCGCCTAATCCCGCGAAATCGTTTAACCCGACGCCGCAGGTGCCGGCGTACCGCGCCGCAGGTGAGAGCCCCCCAGCGCGAAGAAAAATCGTAACCGTTCACGGCATCAGCCGTTCAGGAGCGATGGAGCGGGCTGTTTGTTGAGCTTCGCATCGATGGAGGACTTCAGAAAGTCGAAG
>JAYTAK010000822.1:0-3328 GCA_043737515.1 Candidatus Kuenenia sp.
GTGATCCCGGTGACGTCACTGGAATCCTGCGTCACATCATCGTTTCCGCCGTCATCTTTCACGCTGATTGGACCAGGGGCAAGCACTCCATTCCATGCGGCGAATGAGAAGGACTGAGTTTCCACGGATCCCGCCTGCGCTTCGAGTTCCCAGTCTCCCCCGCTCGCCTGGTTGCCAGTGTGATCGACGGACGCCGCAAGATCCGCCTGTGCTGCAGCAGCGATGATGTTGATCGCCTCTATACCCGACTCACCGGCAGCGAAGTCACATCCGTAAATGAGGATGTCGCCATCGTTGCTCAAGGCGCTTCGAATAACGTCCAGTTCATCGGCATGTTCAGTCCTGAGACTCTCCGCTGTCACCGTTGATGATCCGAGCCATAACTGCCCGGCACTGCCGTGACTGATGATGTGAATCGCATCGACTCCTGTTTCACCCTGCAGCGCCTCGGCGATCTGATCCATGCCGTCGCGGTCGCCTGTGATCAGAGCAATCTGCACCGATGAAGGCAGATTCAGCGACAGGTACTCGTAGTCGTAGATATCCGTCGAGATAAATACGATTTCCCGGCGCGTCGTCGGATCGGGAGATACGACAACGCTGTCGGCCACCTGATCAATGATCGCATCTTCCAGGCTCGCCTGATCCGCAGTTGTCTCCGCAGTGACATCATCAGCCAGCATTCCCGAGATCTGCGACAGTGACTCCAGCAGCCTCATTCCCGCCTCATTGCCGGTGGCTGTCGTATCAGATACGGCTGCCTCAGAGGTCGTGTCTTCGCCGACATCGGCTGTCTGCACCATCACATCCGGCTCAATCGTCATCGGCTGATCGGGAGCGCCGTCGAACAGCAGGCGATCCTCCAATCGCTCGAGCAACAATCTGCGACGGGACTGGGAAGGCTTTTTCACCATGGTATCTCTCGCGTGCAAAAAACGGGCCTGTTTGCAGACGATGGTGCCATGCTCCACGTTCCGATCCATCAGCCTGGAAGATCGCTGAATGTTTCGCCAAAGCACCACCGCCACTTAACCGTCAAAACATGCCCACACAAAGTGTTCAGTGGGGAGATTTGCGTAGAAATGGCAGGGGAATCCCTCAGTTTGCGACGTGACTTTTTCGATTGTTCACGTTATTCCGCGTGCGCAAAACCTGCTGCGAATGCGGCCTGCAGCGAATCGCACGGACCAGCGCCCCGCCAATACTTGATCCAGGGGTAGGCCGGACCAGGCGCAGCGCCGTTCCGGCAGGTGTCTGCCAACTGAGCTGGAGCGACCGCGAGACCATTTCCTCAGCATTGCTCAGAGTCAATGTTGCCGTCGTGAAACGAATGATGTCCGCTGGCAACTGGTGACAAGTCGCGTGAACGCATTTTGACTGTAGTCCTTCGCGGTTTCCCCCAATCTCCAGACTTGCGGAATGTGGTGTGCTTCTGAGGCCAGAGGGACCCAACTCCCCGAAAATAGGCAGCGACGCGCATTCCTGCGAGGCCGTAGCGGCTTTGATCCAGAATCGACTCTTCGCGTTCAGTTCTCTGCAGATCATCCCATGACAGGTCAATCATCAATGTTCGCACTCCATCAAAAGAGCATCTGCCGGATGGCGGCGTACTTGATGGGCATCATGCTGGTTGGTTTTGAATCCGCAGCCGCTCAGACAACAATTGATCTGGCGGAGGCCGTTCTGCAATGCCATCAGGCAGTCGCGGCGACGGAAGTTGACATCGCACAGGCCAGAGTTGAGATTCTGACGCGACGGGTTCAGAGTCTGCAGCAACTTGGTCAAAGCGGCCATTCATCATGGCTTGAGTTCATGTCTGCCGACACCGAACTGTGCGAAGCGACGGCACGGCACTCTGCAGCACTTCAATACCAGACGTGGCTGCAACAGCAGAGCATCGAAAAAGGCGTGTCCGCAGTGACGGTCTACGTCAATCTGCCGGGATCGAAAGCGATTCTTGGCTGGGCGAACGTGTCGGAAATGGCGGAGCCACAGCGGACGGAAATCTTCGCACTGCTCAATGAGCAACTGCAAATGCCTGCCCCACGAATCGCTGCGCTGGCGGCAGCACAGGTTCGAATCGACAATGTGCAGCATGCCATCTCAACTCTCCGGCAATCTGAATCCGATCATTCGCACGAATTGCAAACGCAGAATCTGCGGCTGTCACTTGCCAGCGCCGAGTATTCCTTGATCGAGTCCGAAGGGCGGCTGCGTGAAGCCGAACGTCAGCAGATGAAATCTTTACTGAATTCCGCTGTGCGGTCCAACGAACTCCCTGCATCCAGCCCGGCAGTAACCGAAAACACGGGACCGGCTTCGAATCACAACGGTTACGAACAGTCGCTGCAGGAGATGCTGTCATTGGAAGCAGCATGCACGGGGCAGATTCTGGTCTCCGGAGCCTTGCAGAGTTGGGCGGAAACGGATCACGCTGCGGCATCGAAGCTGCGGAGTCTTGGTCTGGCGTCCGTACAGCGAACTGACCTTAGCCGGATGCAGTTGCAGTCTCTCGAACAGTCGATGGAGTTTCAGCTTGATTTTCGAGCGTGGCAGAAGCACTGGACATCACAGCATTGGAGCAAGCCATCAGCGGATGTTGCGACCGCTGTTCACTCCCTGCAAATATCTGTGCCACAGTTATCCAATGAGCTGCCGCGCAACCCGGAGTTGCTGCGAACGATCGTCGCGCTGTTTCGAGAACAAGCCTTGCTGAAGGCTCAACAGGACGGACTGACGTTTCGCATGGACAAGCACATGCGGTTGCTGGAAAAGCTCAGGAATCAGTCGCAACAGAATCCCCGCGAAATTCAACAGGCGATGCTGATGAAAGATCTGCTCGCGGCCCAAACACAGCACACCTCGGAACAACTGAGTCTTGCGGACCTGACCTGCGCCGCGATGTCCGAGCTGAAGGAAGCTCAGGCCACTCATCCAACGTCGCTGGAGTTCATCGATCAGGACGCGGCGAGACTCATGTTATTCGCGGCAGAGCGACAGGACGCTCAGTCTCAGGAGACCAACACCGCCCAGGTTGAACGACAACTTCGACGCCGGGTCACAGATGTCGGTACACTGCTTGAACAGGGTTATG
This sequence comes from Candidatus Kuenenia sp., assembly GCA_043737515.1. GTDB lineage: Bacteria > Planctomycetota > Planctomycetia > Planctomycetales > Planctomycetaceae > SXXK01. Next base: position 3,095 of record JAYTAK010000822.1, read on the forward strand.
CCGCGCGTCAGGAAATACTCAACGCACAGCAGCAGCTTTTTGATTTTCTTGCGGAACAGGAACAGCGAACAGTCAACGCTCAGCAAAGTCGCCTGCGGCAACAAATGATGCGACAGATCCTGAAGAAACAAATGGCAATTCACTGACCCTACCGGATTCTATGTGCGTTATTTATGGGACCGTTATTCGTTTAACGGCGAGCCGTAGGCGTAGGCGGCAGAGAATTTCGCCTAC
>JAYTAK010000823.1:0-3324 GCA_043737515.1 Candidatus Kuenenia sp.
ACCGGCTGATACTGGACTCCGCCACTCCGTCCGGCTGCTGCAGCGACGGCCTTTGCAACAAACGGATCCTCTCTGGGAACGCCGCATTTAATCATCGCGAACGCCGCGAGGGCCTGTTGACCGCCGTGCTGTTGCTTCTGAGCGACGGCGCGCTGCAGATACGCCAGCGCTTTATCAACTGCATCGTCGAATCGCGGGACCCCGGTGCCTTGCTTTGGCCCGTCGAAGGCTTCCGCTGAATTGTGAAACAGGAGCAGGAAAACGCCGAGGTACAGAATCTTTCGCATGGAGCGCTCCCGAAAATGCCTCAATCGAACGTCGCCTATTTCTGCAACGGGACGGCCAGTTGCAGTTCATCCAGACCGCCGCGTTCTTCGAACGGTCGCACGCTGAAGTACCAGCCGGACCAGTCCTTCAGTGCTTTTTCTCGCCACGGAGTCGCCAGTCGCAGACGATCTTCGGGCGATGCTTTCGTAATCTGATCTTCAGTGCCGAGCGACGCAAACGGGGCCAGCGTCTCGCCGAATCCCTTCGGCTTTCGCGAGATGAATCTCAACGCCTGAATAGCTTCGATGTTGACATCCACGCTGTTGTCACGAATTCCATCCAGCATCAACGGAACCAGTCTGAAGTCCCCTGTCCGGCCTAAAGCCCAGACGGCAGCACTGCGGACTTTGTCATTGGGGTGTTTCATCAGACTCTTCAGCTTTTCTTCCTCGCCAACCAGTTTTTCCGGATCATCGATCGACAGCACACTCCGCACGATCTCATCGGCGACTTCGACCGGCGATTCATCAAGATTATCGAAGTCCATGTTGGCGATATCCTCGATCAGCCGATCCAGTTCCGTCGGTTCCTTCTTTTTCTTGTCACCGAAAGGATTGCCTCGATCCGCGAGCTGTTGTCCGAGGCCGTACATCTTGTCGAGTGTCTTCTGAGTCGATCGCATATAATACAGCAAAGCGAAACAGGTACCGACCACGGGGCCGGTATGCGTGTTGAAACTCCCATCCTCGGCCTGAAGAGTCAGCAGGCCGTCTCCGTAAACGATGAACCAGTTTTCGCCGTTGATATCTCCCAGATCGCCGACGGCAGCGGCGCGTTCCAGACAGTAGTAGTAGTAGAGATTGTGTTCGACGCGACTGACCGCCTGAAAGTTGGCCAGATTCCAGCCAAAGGCCCGGTCAACGCGGGCATCCAGCGCACCTGCGCCGAATTGTGGTTTGTATTCGGGAAAGGCTGAGCCGAATTGACCGGCGTCAGCCAGCGGATCGATTTTTGTCAGGCCGCCGGGCAACAAGTCCTCGTCCTTCTTTTCCGGCTTTGGCGGATTTCGCAGTCCGTGCAGCAGCAGACGGCAAATACCCACAGCACCACCGCCCGCCATGGTCATGTTGTGTGTGGAGTTTCCCATACCTGGTCCGGCTGTGGTCCCTGGACGATATCCCCAGCCACCATCCGAATTGCCTCTCTTCATGAGGAAGTCGGCTGCTCTGTCGAGTGCTGCGGGATTGATATTGGCGCCGCCGCGCTGGCAGGCCCAGAGAGCCAGGACTCCGTACTGCGACATGCTCACATCGCCCGGTTGCTGAGGTCCATCACTCCACGAGCCGTCTGCCCGCTGCACGGACTGAACGTAGGTGGCGATCGCCTGCAGATTCGGCAGGTACTGGTCCTTCGCATCGAGGTCTGCCAGCAGCATCGCATCTACGCCGGATCCGTAGATATGATCGTACGGTGACATCGGCTGATACTGTCCGCCTGCACTGCGTCCCACTGCGGCCGCGATGGCTTTCGCGACAAAGGCGTCACTCTTGGGGACACTACATTTGAGCATGGCGTAGGCTACCAATATCTGATGCCCGGCATGCTGTTCGCTCTTTTCCACAGCTCCATGCAGGTACGCCAGAGCCTTATCGACCGCAGCGTCGAATCGCGGAACCTTTGTGCTTTGCCGCGGCCCGTCATAGGCAGCTGCGGGATTGAGGAGCAGGACCAGAAAGGCTGCGAAAAGAAGAAACTGTCGCATCAAATCCTCCGGACAATGCCTGCCGCAAAAAGGCGAAAAGTGACAATTTCGATAGTAGCGTAGGTTCGATTCGGTGTCAAAGCGTGTATCGCTGTTTATGCTGGCGACCTCCTAAACAAGCGGCTCATTGGAAGGTTCAGCAAAATGGCGGCTCAAAACTCTGTCCTTGTCACCGGCGGAGCGGGATTTCTCGGTTCGCATCTGACTCGCAGTCTTCTGTTGGACCCTCGCTTTGACGGTTTGCAGATCGTCGTCCTGGACGATCTTTCCGGCGGTTTTGTCGAAAATATCCCGGAATCCGGACGCGTGCGGTTCGTGGAAGGCAGCGTTACAGACCACGAATTCATCGAAAGACTGTTTCAGGAACACTCCTTTCGGTACGTGTTTCATCTGGCCGCCTATGCCGCCGAGGGCCTCAGTCATTTCATCCGCCGCTTCAATTACACGAACAATCTGATCGGCAGCGTGAATGTGATCAATGCGTCGGTGCGGCATTCGGTGCAGCATTTGATATTTACCAGTTCGATCGCCGTTTATGGAAGTGGACAGGTTCCGATGCTGGAATCCACTCAGCCGCTGCCGGAAGATCCGTATGGCATTTCCAAGTATGCGGTGGAGCTGGATCTGAAGGCGGCTCACGAGATGTTCGGCCTGAACTTTACCGTCTTCCGGCCGCACAACGTTTACGGTGAATATCAAAACTTCGGCGACAAGTATCGGAATGTCGTCGGCATCTTTATGAATCGCATTATGCTTGGTCAACCGCTGCCGATTTTCGGTGACGGACTCCAGCAGCGAGCGTTCTCGTACGTCGGCGACATCATGCCGCCGATGATCTCCTCGCCATTTGTGTCGCAGGCCAATTGTGAAGTGTTTAATGTCGGTGCCTCGACGCCGACCACCGTGCTGGATCTTGCGAAGTCCGTTTGCCGCGAGTTTCAGGTTGAGCCGAATATCCAGTTTCTGGCGGCTCGCAACGAAGTCAAATTCGCCTGGGCCGACCATGCGAAGTGTGCTCGGGTATTCGGTCAAAGTCCGGCCACATCAATGACGGACGGGCTGCATCGCATGGCAACCTGGGCACGAACTGTCGGCCCACGTTCGAGCGTCCACTTTGATCATGTCGAAATCACCGAAGGCCTGCCTGCCGGATGGTGCCGTACGACCGGCGAATGACTCAGCTTGTCAAAACAAAGCAGGGTGTGTGCAGCGAAGCGCAACACACCACTGCGGATCCGCCGACAATCGTGGTGCGTTGCGCTCCGCTTCACGCACCCTACAGGAATCTTGGCGCG
>JAYTAK010000824.1:0-7567 GCA_043737515.1 Candidatus Kuenenia sp.
GTCATCCCATGATGACACTTGATACAGGTCGATTCCGCAAAGCGGTTCGGCTGCATCGGGTACTCCCAGAAGTGATTGGCATGGTATCCGTATTCTTCATGCCACACATCAGCCAGATGCGGACTATCTGGCGTGTGTTCTGCGTTGCCAAAACTTGTGCCTGACCCCTGACCATCGTGGCAAATCGTACATCCAAATTTTGCGACCGGATGTGGGCTGGAAGCCGTACAGAACAGTTCCGTGTTGGAATGTGTCGCATATGGCTGAGGAAACTTATCCTCGCTGACCCATGTCGCAACATCTTCTGTTGAAGGATGCCCCTCAGGAAACGCAGGCAGACCGCCGGTCGCGGTCTTATCGATATTCTGATGACACGTCCGGCAGCGATCAAAACGAGCAATCCTGGCCATGCCCAATGTCTGGCGCAGTTGCGGCATCCAGTCCTGAACAATTTTCAAATGCGAATTGAAACCGTCGATGATCGGCATTTCCATCATGGAACGCTTCATGTTGGAAAACCAATGTGTCGGCTGAATCTTCTCCAGCGATGCTCGCACACGGGTCTCGTCCTTCGTCATTTTGTCGAAAGCCGTAACCAGATCATCATGCTCCTTCGTGATCGCCTTCGTGACAGTACTCGTTTTGACGAGCGCCGCGTTTGCGGTGTCCAGCAAGGCCTGAGTCTCGTTGCAGAGTGCCTGACTTTTTTCAAAATCCGACATCTTCTGACGGGTTGTCTCTTCAGGAAGCCCGACGCTCACTGCCAGATCGAATCGTGCACGGGCTTGATCCCGCAGACCGTTCAGAGATTTGAGCACTTCATTCAGGCGATCCACTTCTCGCTGCTGTGTATCCAGCAGGATAAACAGATCCTCGTTTTGCGGCTCTGCCTTTGTCTTTTCCAGAGCGGCAGCGGCTACGGCGATCTGACGCTGCAGATCGGCCTTGCTGGCCTTAAATGCGTCGCCCTCAATGGCCTTCAATTCGACTTCGCGGAGCTTGGCTTCCAACTCGAAGTTCTTGCGCTGAATCGGACGCCATTCGTCGTCCTGATCCTTCTGCATCATCAGAATCACAGACAGCAACATCACGAAGCTGCTCAGGGCAAAGACGATGTTCAGCGTCTTCTGATTCCACCAATATGTATCATTTGCTGGCATGACTTTGGCTGGGCCTTTGCCCGTCCTCAGTAGTTAACAATTATTGGAAACCTGCCGCGGGCAATCGCCTGCGTCAGATATTGAAAAAGTACTCTGGAATTCCGACGATATACTTCAAAGCGAATGACCACCGCAGCAACATCTTGATCGGAAGAATCGCCATCCACAGAATGAGGTTCGAAAACACCAGGAATCGTATCACTCCCATGCGGGCGAAATAGGTTCTCAGCACCGTCAATCCGAGCAACGGTGGCAGTGCAAAAAAGTACCCGAGCACCAGCAGAATCCCTGGCGATTCACGCAGAAGAATGTCCAGTGCTCCTGAACCTTTCGGGATGCCTCCCAGATTCTCCCAAAAGAACTGACTAAGATTCTTATTTGTAGCGGCTTCGACCTTGTGGACATCCCAGTATTCATAGATTCCGAAAAAGTTCCAGTTCGGACCACGCAGAAACGTTCCCAAAACGATCAACGCCACCCACAACGGCAGAAATCCAAACAGAAAAGTCGTGACCGCGAAAGATCGCTGTTTGAACGAGTAATATCCGTTACCCAGCTTGTTGAAGTCGATATACGGCACAGCCATCAAGCCACCGAGGATGATGCTTGGCAATACCACGCCCGCCAACCAGGGATCGAAATACACCAGCATTTCCTGCAGACCCAGAAAATACCACGGTGCCTTTGACGGGTTCGGCGTCTTCATGGACGACGCCGGTTCTTCCAGCGGAGCCTGCAGCGCGATTCCCCAGAAAATCAGCACGGCGGTCAGGACCACCATACAAATGAGTTCTGTGTAAACCAAATCCGGCCACACCAGGACTTTTTCGTTGTCTTCCTGTTCGAACAACGGTCGACCCTGGGCGATTCGTCGATCATTATCGACCGCCCGTGAGAAGTAGATCCATGTGAAGAATGCCACAATGAAGAGCATCGCCACGATCGGCACATTGTCTGGCTTCCCGACGATCTGCCTGAAGTCATAGTCAGTCAGACTCAAGCCCATAAACAGCAGAGACAGATTCAGCAACACCCAGGCCACCGTCGGCTTGATCCACCATTCACGGGCGGCGATCATAAAGACCAGGCCGCCGACCGACAGGAAGAAGTACAGTACCGGATTGGAAAAGTACGCGTTGAAAAAGTTCTTGAACCAAAGCGGCATGAAAATCAGGAACCCGTCCGGCGGATACGTAAAGTGATATGCCGATGTCATTAACAAAACGGATGTCACGACTGCCCAGAACGCTGCCTTTGGCACACCGTTGCTGAATTCGCCGTCATGCTTGTAACTGCGGAAGGTCCACAGCAGATTCATGCCGAACAAGATCAGGTAGTACCAGCCAAGGCCGATCAGAACGCTGGCTGTCAGATCGGGATGTGGATTCAACATTGACTAAACCCGGCGAAGAAAACACCAGATACGAAACAGGACGAGTATCCAAAAAGGGGTCTGACCCTCTCCGGCGATACAAATCTATCAACACAATCAACTTGCCTAAAAAGGGTCAGACCCCTTTTTGGATACAAAGCGACCTGCCGGATCACAACGGCTGACTGATACCGCCGTCTTTTCGAACACGCCAGAAGTGAATCGCGATCAAACCGCTCACTACCAGTGGTATCGCCACACAGTGCAGAATATAGAAGCGATTCAACGTGGCTTCACCCACGAATCGACCACCAAGCAGCAGGAACTTCGCGTCGGAAGCGTTCGTGATTAATTCATAGCCGCTGGTATTGAACAATTGAAATCCCGGCCCTTCGGTTCCCAGCCCCGGCGTCGCCTTGGCCATATTGGAACCCACGGTAATAGCCCAGATCGCCAATTGGTCCCACGGAAGCAGGTAGCCAGTGAACGACAACAGCAGCGTGAGTACCAGCAGCAGCACACCGATCACCCAGTTGAACTCTCGCGGCGGCTTGTAACTTCCCGTCAGGAACACACGATACATATGCAGCCAGACGGTAATGACCATCGCATGGGCGGCCCAGCGATGAATCTCACGCATGATTCCCAGCGTCTGCACGTCACGCAACGCCTGGATGTCGTAAAACGCCCACTCGAGTGTGGGCCGATAATAGAACATCAACAACACGCCGGTGATCGTTTCCACCAGAAACAGGAAGAACGTGATCCCGCCCATACACCATGTGTAGGACAGCGCGATTCCTTGCTGCTTGATCGACACCGGATGCAGATGCAGGAAGAAATTGGTCAGCATCACCACGACGCGATTACGTCGATCCGTAGGAGCGGGATGCCGAAAAACACTTTTCCAGATCTGTGAGTTACGAATGTAGTCGCCGACAGACACCTTTTAGACCCTCAGAAAACGTCACTCACAAACCGAAATCCGCTAAGCCATCTGAACGCTCGGCTCGCAATCTTACTCTTAATCGGTTTGGGCCAATCGACCAGGACATCACACCGATTATGATTAAGAGTAAGATTAGGATTAAGAAAACAGCACGAAACGCACCCTAAGCCATACCGACAAACGACGATGAATTGGTCCACTGACCAAGCTCTTTCTGAAACTTGACACTCTTGTCAACTTCCAGCATGCCGTCTTCCGCCAGCCGCAGACCGACCCGCTCAAGCGGACGAGGAGCCGGACCTTCAAAATTCACGCCGCTTTTGTAGAAACCCGAGCCGTGACATGGACACTTGAATTTCTGCTCGCCTTCGAGCCAGTTTGGAGTACATCCAAGATGCGTACAGACGGTGCTCAATGCATAGATCACCTGAGCCCCGTCCACTTCGGCATTCACCACCCAGATATTGAATTGAGCCTGCCACTTGGTGGACACTGTCCCCGGAGCATAATCATTCGGTGGACCGATCTTAAATCTCGTTGGCGGTTCAACCAGCACGTTCGGCATCATGAAGCGCGCCGTTGCCAGCAGACTGACAACAGATGCCGCAATCATCGAAGTCCAGGCCATGACAACCCAGGTGCAGACGGCACCAACCATTACCGCCAGCATGCTTCGTCGACCAACCTCGGGTGCCGCTTTCGCAGCGGCGACCTTGCCCGGCAATGGTTTCGAAGGCAGTACAACCTTTGGCGCAGCCGCTGGTGTTCCATCAGCTTTCGTTCGCGCCGCCTTGATCATGTCAGCCGCCGACAACCCCGCCGCTTTCGACGGATCGATCTGTGCCGCCGGAACAGCAGCCGCAGCGACTGCGCCACTTGCTGCTGGCGATGCCGCCGGAGCAGCACCTGCCTTGGCGCGAATTGAAGCCATGATGTCCGCTGGACTCTTTGGAGCGCCACCAGCCGCTGGAGCAGCGCCGGCTGGCTTCTTCGCCGCCGCCAGAATATCAGCAGTGCTGCCAGGCTTTGCTGCTGCTGCAGGAGGGCTTGCACCCGCTGCCGGCTTCGCAGCCGCGCGAGCCGCCGCCATAATATCGGACGTACTCTTCGGAGCCGCCGCAGGTGCGGCAGTTTTTGCCGGAGTCACATCAGCAGGCGATGCTGGAGGCGCTTCAGGAGTCGCGGCAGATTCCTGAGCCGCAGCAGCAGCCTTGGCACGAATCTTCGCGAGGATGTCATTTGTTGAGGGCTTTGGATCAGTCATTCAACCCTGCCAGCCATCGGAATGAAGCTGCGTTGTGAATCCATGCAATGACTCACTGCACAACTTCCTGGGTGACCATGATTTGCGGAAAGAGATTTACGGAGAGGCGTCGGGATTCTGCCTCTCATGTTTCATAGTGACAAGGCGGCTGAAACAGCACCACTTTCTTTTCTCAGAGGCAGGAAGCTATCAATTTCACCTTCCCGCGCGCGGGAAGCATTTGCGTCGTTGCAATCGCTCTTGCAGTCACAATGTGCGTTGTGCATTCATGTCCGCAATCGCAATGTGACTTGTGACTCGGATCTGCGGCCAGTGTCAGCATCACACGCTCGCTCGCCGCCGCGTCTGCATTGAAGATCCTGCATGGTGGATGGCTGCACGCAGGTTGTTAGAATCATGCCGGTCGTATGAACATCCGCCGTACTCACGCATGAGCGACAACCAATGTCTCGCTGTATTCAACGCACTTTCGTCATTGGGCTTTTCATCGCAGTGGCGTCTGATGCTCTTCTTGTGGCTGACGATGCAGTTCGGTTTGGCCGGGACGTACTGCCGATTCTTTCTACAAATTGCTACGCCTGCCACGGGCCCGATAAAGCGGAACGAAAAGCAAACCTCCGCTTTGACATCGAAGCCGACGCCAAAGCCGCACACGACAGCGGTGTGCCGATCATCCCCGGCAAGCCAGACGACAGCACTTTGATCCAGCGGATCGAGAGCACAGATCCGGATGTCACGATGCCGCCGCCGGATTCACATAAGAATCTCAAACCGGCTCAGATTGAAACTCTGCGACGCTGGGTTGCGGAAGGCGCTGAATGGGGGCGACACTGGTCATTCGAACCCGTCGAGCGACCTGCGATCGACGTTCCGACCGGAGCTTCGCCGATTGATGTGCTGATCGCCACGGCATTGGCTCGTAAAGAACTCACGCTGCGCCCTGCGGCTCAACCGCATCAACTGGCACGACGCGTGTGGCTGGATGTAGTGGGTCTGCCTCCGACAGTCGAAGCGGCCGATGCCTTCGCTGCGCATCCCGACGATGCAGCCTACGAAACCATGATCGATGAGTTACTCGCCAGTCCGAAATTCGGCGAGCACTGGGCTCGAATGTGGCTGGACCTCGCCCGCTACGCCGACACCAAGGGCTACGAAAAAGACCTGGGACGCACGGTGTGGCCGTATCGTGACTGGCTGGTACACGCCATCAACGCCGACATGCCGCTCGATCAAATGACGGTGGACCAGTTGGCCGGAGATTTGTTGCCGGAACCCACCAACGATCAGTTCGTCGCAACGGTCTTTCATCGAAACACCATGAGCAACGATGAAGGTGGAACAGACGATGAAGAATTTCGCACGATCGCGGTGAAGGACCGCGTCGATACGACGCTGCAGGTCTGGATGGGACTGACCGCCGGCTGCGCCAAATGCCACACTCACAAGTATGATCCGATTTCGCAGGCTGAGTATTACAGTCTGTACGCGATTCTCAATCAGACTCAGGACGCCGATCGACCGGACGATTCACCGACTCAGGAAATCATCAGCCCGGCGGCAGCAGAAGGCCGTCAGCGAATCGCAGCGAAACTGGCAGAACTGAAGTCTCAGTTGGCGATTGCAGATAAAGCGGCCGCGAAGAACGAAGCCGATCGCTGGAGTTTCGGCACGATCGAAGCTGCGACCTCCGCCAACGGAGCCACACTCACCGCTCGCGATGACGGCTCGGTTTTTGTGGACGGTGCGTCACCCGCCGACGACGTGTATACCATCACGCTCAAAATCAAATCGGGGCGGCACACCGTCATGCGGATCGAAGCACTGCCGGAGAAATTTGCGGACGGACAAGTCGGCGTCGGCCGAAATCCGCGTGATCCCAATTTCGTGCTGTCGGAACTGGAAGTGGAACTGCTCCACGGAACCAACAGCCAGCCCTTGAAACTCACCAGCCCCCGCGCCGACTTTGAACAAGGCGGCTGGCCCGTCACGGCGGCGCTCGATGGTGACACAAAGACCGGTTGGGCCGTGAGTCCCCGACAACGCGAACGGCATCTCGCGCTGTTTGCGTTCTCGGAGCCACTCGAACTTGCTGCCGACGCTGTGCTTAAATTCACGTTGCGGCAACACTACGGAGATTCGCTGACCCTGCAACGATTCCGAATTTCCACGATCAGCGAGGACGCGACATCCGTGAACCTTCCGGAGGCTTCACCCGAGCAACGGCGGCTCGTTGATGAAATCGCCGCCGCGAACGCGGAACTGGAGAGCGTCAACAGCAACGCTCCAAAGGTGCCTGTCATGCGCGCGATGAATGACGACAAACTGCGAGTGACGCACATTCATCGCCGCGGTAATTTTCTGGACCCCGGCGATGAAGTTGCCGCAGGTCTTCCGTCCGCGTTTCATAAACTGCCGGACAACACGCCGATGAATCGCTTGGCGCTCGCGCAGTGGCTGATGAGCCCCGAGAACACGCTCACGCCGCGCGTCTGGGCGAACCGCATCTGGGCCAGACTGTTTGGCCTTGGCATTGTCGAGACCGAAGAAGACTTCGGTGCCCTTGGTGCCGTGCCGACTCATCCGGAATTATTGGATTGGCTCGCCGCCGAATATCGCGACAACGGCTGGTCGCTGAAGAAACTCGTGAAGACAATTTTGATGAGTCGCACGTATCGGCAGTCATCCGCAGTCACCGCGGACTTGCGTTCCATCGATCCTCGCAACGAGTTGCTGTCGCGTGGCGCGAGGTTTCGTCTGTCGGCAGAAACTGTGCGCGACGCATCACTGGCGGTGTCGGGTCTGCTGTCAGAGAAAATGGGCGG
>JAYTAK010000825.1:0-3321 GCA_043737515.1 Candidatus Kuenenia sp.
AACCATCGAAGCGATGGGTATCGATCTGGTGGTCTGCCGCCATCGAACTCCCGGCGCGCCACATCTGCTGGCACGAAATCTGAAAGCGGGTGTGCTCAACGCCGGTGACGGAACGCACGAACATCCGACGCAGGGACTGCTGGACATCTACACGATCCTCAAACACCGCGGTCGCATCGCGGGCCTGACGGTGGCGCTTGTCGGTGACATTCGCCACAGTCGCGTGGCCCGTTCAAACATTCATGGACTCATCGCACTCGGTGCCCGTGTGATCGTCTGCGGTCCGGCAACACTGATTCCCAGCGACATCACTCGGCTGGGTGTCGAGGTCGCATACAACCTTGATGAGATTCTGCCGGAAGTCGATTGCGTCAATCTGCTCCGCGTGCAGTTTGAACGTCAGCGCGGTGCGTTTTTTCCGTCGATCTCAGAGTACGCTCATCTGTTCGGAATGAACGGTGATCGCATTCGTCGGGCTCGTGAAAACCTGCTGGTGCTGGCTCCGGGCCCGATCAATCGCGGCGTGGAACTGACGCCCGAAGTCGCCGATGGTCCGCATTCCCTGATCCTGAATCAGGTGACGAACGGCCTGTTCATTCGCATGGCCTGTCTGACGCTCTTGGCTCAGGAACGTCGCAAAGATCAGGAGACACGCTGATGAATTCTCTGCTGATTTCCGGCGGACGTGTCATCGATCCGGCCAACAATCTGGATGCCGTGGCAGATGTTCTGATTCTGGACGGAAGAATTGCCGCCGTGACGCGACGCGATGCGGCTGTTGCAACCACAAGTATTCCAGACGGCATTCGAGTGGTTGACGCGACGGGATTGATCGTCTGTCCCGGATTCATCGACACGCATGTTTCGCTGCGGGAACCTGGCTTCGAAGAAGACGAATGCACGGCGACCGGAACAGCGGCGGCATTGGCAGGCGGATTCACCACGATCGCAGCACAGTCCGACACGCATCCGGTTGTGGATGATCGCGCCGCCGCGGAATTCATCCGACTGCAGGCCGATCGCGCTCGCAATTGTCGCGTCTATCCACTGGGTGCCGTGACGAAGGAAAGCAAAGGCGAAGAACTTGCCGAAATCGGACAACTGGTGCAGGGCGGGGCGGTCGGGTTTTCGGACGCCAAGCGCCCAGTGGCCAATTCCGAAGTGATGCGGCGGGCGCTCGAATACACGCGGATGTTCAATCGTCCGATTCTGCACTTCGCGATGGTGCCGGAATTGTCAGAAGGCGGTGTGATGCATGAAGGCTTTGAGGCGACTCGTCTTGGCTTTCGCGGCATCCCGGCTGCAGCCCAGGACATCATGACGGGGCGCGACATCGCGCTGGCGGAACTCACGGGCGGGCGGATTCACCTGATGTGTGTCACGACCATTGATGCCGTCGAACGCATTCGCAAGGCAAGGTCGCGAGGCATTTCGGTAACGGCTGACGTCACACCGCATCATCTGCTGCTGACGGATGAAGTGATGAGTTCCTTTGACACCATGTACAAGTGCAATCCGCCACTGCGGTCGCAGGAACATGTGGATGCGCTGATCGCGGGACTTCAGGACGGAACGTTGTCGGCAATCTCGTCCGACCATCAGCCGCTGGCACTGGAAAAAAAACAGGTGGACATGGACACCGCCCCCTTCGGCATCTGCGGAATCGAAACACTGCTGCCAGTCTGCATCCGGGCATTAATTGACCCCGGCCATCTGACGTGGCTGCAGCTCATCGCGCGCCTCACGACCGGACCCGCAGCGATTCTGAATGTCAATCACGGTACATTATCCGTGGGCCAGCCCGCGGACGTCACGCTGATTGATCCTGCCAGGAAGTGGACCGTTAGCGCGCCCGAATTCCATTCCCGCAGCCGCAACACTCCGTTCGATGGTGCCGAATTCACTGGTAAAGTTGTGACGACAATCGTGGACGGCGAAGTGCGATTTCAAACTGAATCCTGAATCCTGAATCCTGAATCCTGAATTCTATGGCACTCACGCAATCCTTAATGATCGAAGTGAAAAACATCAAAGGCAAAGGCCGCGGCGTTTTCGCTCGCACACTGATTCCGGAAGGCACCATCTTTGAACGCGTGCCACTGCTGATCATTCCGGCAAAGGAGATCCTCGAATGCGACCACGGCACTCTGCTGCTTGGCTACGTCTTTGAATACAAGAAACAGGTGGCACTCGCGCTGGGTTATGGTTCGTTGTACAACCATTCGTACAATCCCAATGCACGGTACGACGATGCCGGTCGGCAGATCAAGGAATTCACCGCCCTGCGTGACATTCACCCCGGCGAAGAGATTACGATCAACTACAACGGTGCGGAAGACATCCTTGACCCGGTTGAGTTTCCGGTGCTGGAGTGAATTACTGCAGGCCGGATGGCTGTTTGGAATTCGTGGCGCGACACTTCAGCATACCACTGAATCAAAGCAAAGAAGTTGAGCAACGCAGTTAGCCACAATCCCGACCACTTGTCCGAAACCAACGTGGAAAAGACATCGACAGAAGCCGCTGACATTGCTGCAAAATCGGCGGCCTTGCGAACAGCGTACGACGCGATCAAAGAAGCGACCGCACGATTCCTGAAATTGTTACCCAACGACTCGCCAGTTCGAGACGTGATGAACGAATGGGACGATGCGGCCAAAGCGTGCTTCAAAGAACTGGAAGAATTGACCCAGCGAATCGCCAAGGACTGGAAGAAGCCCTGTGCGGCAAAACTCTCAGCACAAAAAAAATCCTGGGCGAACTCGACACGCTCGCAACGGCCTGTCGTGATCTCATCAAGACGGCGGATCTGATGATCAAACTTTCCACAAGGCAGTTCAGCTATATCCGACTGATTCCGCCAAAACATGGCCTGAAAACCAGAAAACCACACTAAAAACAATATTTAAGTAAGGTATACTTGCACTAAACAGGCCGTTTTGGCAAAAATCAAGGCATGTTAGCTTCAAGACCAGACTTGATCGCCGTTCTTCGTCAATACAACCCTTGGTGGGGTGGCGGTCGTTTTCCCGACTTGCCGGACTGGCGGCGTGCTGCTTTTCGTGAGATCACGGCGTGGGCGAAATCGCCTCCGGGAGGCCGTGCGTTGCTGCTCTCCGGAGCAAGGCAGGTCGGGAAAACGACGCTCTTCCTGCAAGCCATTGACGATCTCCTGTCTCAGGGGGTTTCGCCCAATAACATCTTGTACGTCACATTCGATCATCCGCTGCTGAAGTTGCTGGGGCTGGATGGGCTGGTTCAGTTGTGGCGAGAACTGGAACCAGCTCTTGATGGACCGGAGTACTTGTTCCTCGATGAAAT
>JAYTAK010000826.1:0-7556 GCA_043737515.1 Candidatus Kuenenia sp.
CTGGCGCACCAATAAGTGTCGCCTCGTGGTGGATGCTGCCAGCATCCGAACTGACGCTGGCAGCGTCGGCCACGACAGTTATTTCTGTGCCGGTACTAACGATGCATCCACCTAGAGCATTCGGCGGCGTGTACTCTGAAATCAAAGTCAAATCCTCGTGGCCGGTTAACGCTGGCGATAATCTCAACTCGGCCATTGACCCCTCAAATGTGTAGCAAGCTGATAAAAAACTTACTGGCGGTTTTGACGGTCTGTCTGGGGCTGTTTGCTGCGGCCCAACAATTGTCGGCTGATGAATCGGGCGCTTCCGGCGCTGAGGTGATCGCTGTCGATGCCAACGTGCGGCAAATGCTGAATCAATACTGCGTTTCGTGTCACGATCGAGAAGATTCAGCCGCAGGTCTGGATTTGGAATCAGTCGATACGACTGCAATTGCCGCCAATCCATCAGACGGCCACAACGACATGTGGGAAAAGGTCGTGCGTAAACTGCGAGCACGCCAGATGCCGCCCACAGATTCGCCGCGACCGGATGAGGCGACCTACGCTGCAACGCTGAATTCGCTGGAAACGCAGTTGGATCGACTGGCGACCGAGCACCCGATGCCCGGCAGAACCGACAGTATTCGGCGGCTGACCAGAACGGAATATCAGAACGCGATTCGCGATCTGCTGGCTTTGGAAATCGATGCTGCGGCTTTGCTGCCTGCGGATGAATCCAGCCACGGATTCGACAACATCACCGTTGGTGATCTTTCACCAACGCTGCTGAGTCGATACGTCTCAGCCGCTCAGAAGATTGCTCGACTGGCCGTGGGCGGCACAAGTCACGAACCGTCGGGTGATACGTTTCGAGTCCGTCCGGACATCACGCAGGAAGACCATGTGCCGGGCCTTCCGCTGGGTACTCGCGGCGGCACGCTGATCTCCAACAACTTCCCGCAGGACGGCGAGTATGAGGTTCAGGTCACGCTGAGTCGTGATCGCAACGAACATGTCGAAGGGCTGAATGGAAAGCACGAAATGATCGTGCTGCTGGACAACTCCGAGGTCACTCGATTCACGATTGAGCCACCCAAAGACAGCGAAGACCACAGCACGGTGGATGCCCACCTCAAGCTGCGACTGAACGTGAAATCCGGCCCGCACGAACTGGGTGTGACGTTTCTCCGGAAATCGGCTGCACTGCTGGAAACCGCGCGCCAGCCGTCTCAGTCCCGGTTCAACATGCACCGCCATCCGCGCACCAGCCCAGCGGTTTTTCAGGTGTCCGTTGTCGGTCCTTTCGACGCGACAGGCTCCGGGAATTCGCCGAGTCGGCAGCGGCTGTTCGCTGCGATAACGCCAGATTCGGAATCTGATCCGACGAACCAGGACGCCGCTGCGAAGGCCATTCTCAGCACACTGCTGCGGCGTGCTTACCGGCGGCCTGTTGACGATGCCGACCTTGCCCAGCCGATGCAGTTCTTCAAGGAAGCTCGTGATGCCGCTGATTTTGATGCGGGCATCGAAGCGGCACTGGCGGGCGTGCTGGTGAATCCAAACTTTCTGTTCCGCGTCGAGCGTGATCCTGCGGGCATCGCATCTGGCGACGTGTATCGCATCACCGACTTCGAACTCGCGTCTCGGCTGTCATTCTTCCTGTGGAGCAGCATCCCGGATGACGAGTTGCTGACGCTCGCTGAACAACACCAACTAAACCAGCCAGACGTTCTGGATCAGCAAGTCAAGCGGATGCTGGCTGATCCCAGAGCTGAATCTCTGGTCAGCAACTTCGCCGATCAATGGCTCTACCTGCGTAATCTGGAATCCGCGTTTCCTGACATGCGACTGTTTCCGGATTTCGACGACAATCTGCGGCAGGCCATGCGACGCGAGACAGAACTGTTTTTCGCGAGCATCGTGCATGAAGATCGCAGCGTACTCGATTTGCTGCGCGGCGATTACACATTTCTGAATGAACGACTCGCAAAGCATTATGGAATTCCTCACATCCACGGCGATCGGTTCCGGCGCGTTGAACTCACGCCGGAGACTCATCGCGGCGGCCTGCTGCGACACGCCAGCATTCTGACGGTGACTTCCTACGCGACACGAACGTCGCCCGTCATTCGAGGCCACTGGATTCTGAAGAATCTGATCGGTTCACCTCCGCCACCGCCACCCGATAATGTTCCGGCACTCAAAGACAATACGGTCCTGGACAGCCTGCCGATTCGTCAGCGACTGGCGCAGCATCGCGCCGATCCGAACTGTGCCGGTTGCCACAATCTGATGGACCCGGTCGGCTTCGCGCTGGAAAACTTCGACGCGATCGGGCGTTGGCGTACACGAGACGACGAGCATCCGATCGATGCACTGGGCGGGCTCCCGGATGGCAGTCAATTTACCGGCGTCGATGGCCTTGAGCAGGGATTTCTGCGGCGGCCGGAATTGTTTGTTGGTACACTCACCGAAAAGCTGATGACCTACGCGCTCGGGCGCGGGGTTGAACTTCACGATGCTTCGGCCGTGCGAACGATCGTGCGAGATGCTGAAACCCATGACTATCGATTCTCGACGCTGATTCAGGGAATCGTCCGCAGCACACCGTTTCAAATGAGGACCGCCGAATGATCATTACCAGAAAATCTCTGCCTCGACGGACGCTGCTGAAATGCCTTGGTGCCGCGATTGCTCTGCCGCTGCTGGACGCCATGGTGCCCGCGATGACCGCCGCTGCCAGCACGGTCGCCAATCCGACTCGGCTGCGTCGAATCAGCTACATCTACATGCCGATGGGTTGCGACATCTCCCGCTGGTCTCTGCCGGGCGATGATCTGAGTGAACTGTCACCGACTCTGAGTCCGCTGGCACCCGTGCGTCAACACGTCACGGCGATCAGCAACATGGAAATCCGGAATGCATATCCCGGAACTCACGCGACGTCCAATTGTTCATTCCTGAGCTGTGCGACGGCCAAACGAACCGAAAGCACCGACTATTTCCTCGGCACAACAGTTGATCAGATCGCGGCACAGCAGATTGGGCAGCAAACGCAGTTACCGTCACTGGAATTATCGATGGATCTGATGGCGACCGTCGGCCAGTGCGACAACGGCTACGCCTGTGTCTACCAGAACAACCTCTCATGGTCTTCACCCAGGACTCCGCTGCCGTCAGAAGCACATCCTCGCATAGTTTTTGAAACACTCTTCGGCGAAGGAGGTTCCTCGGCTGCTCGTCAGGCGGCCTTGAAAAAGAGAGCCAGCCTGCTGGACGGAATCGGTCAGGAAATCACGCGCCTGCAAAACACACTCGGCCCTTCCGATCGCGAAAAGATCAGCGCCTACCTCGACAGTGTTCGTGAAGTCGAACGACGCATTCAACAGGCCGAAGCCAATGCCAAAGAAAACCCGTTGCCGGATCTGGATCGACCCATGGGCGTCCCGGTGGCATACGCCGATCATGCCAGGCTGATGTTTGATCTGCAACTGCTGGCGTTTCAGGGCGATATCACGCGCGTCACTACTTTCCAGTTGGCTCGGGAAACCAGTAACCGAACTTATCCCGAGATTGGCGTCGCCGATCCGCATCATCCGCTCACGCATCACGGCAACGATCCCGAAAAGATTGCGAAGGTCGCGAAAATCAATCAATTCCATGTCTCACTGTTCGCGGACTTTCTGCAGCGCTTGCAGCAGACAAAAGAAGGCGACGGCACGCTGCTGGATCATTCCCTGTTGCTCTACGGCAGCGGCATGGGCGATCCCAATGTTCACGACCACCTGAATCTGCCAATCCTTGTCGCTGGCGGTGCCGCCGGCAACATGCAGGGAGGTCGCCACATTCGATTCACTGCGCCGACACCGATGGCGAATCTGCATCTGACACTGCTGAACAAAGTGGGCGTGCGACTTGATTCCTTCGCCGACAGCACCGGACAAATGGACGAACTGTTCGAGCCGCTGTCGATTTGATTGTAGCTTGACTCTTTGAGTCGAGTGTGATTCCCGTACCTTGGACATTCATGTCCGAGACCTTGCCAGGAAATGCAGCGATATCGAATGACCGTCTGAACACAGTACACTTCTCCCGGACAGAACTCGTTTGCCATCAGACGGACAAGAATGTCCATCCTACAGAGATTCATTCCGTCGCAACCCGCCGTTAGAGTCAACCTGATGAAGACCACCTCTCACATGCTGGCTACTTATGTCTGCTTCCTGTGCCTCACCACAAACGCCATAGCCTCAGACTCTCCCATCGCCGATGCCGCCCAACGCGCTGACTGGGCGCAGTTGAATTCTCTGCTTGCCAACGAGACCGAGGCGACAGGATCTCAGCCCGACGGCATGACGGCCTTGCATTGGGCGGCGTGGCACGACAACGCTGAAGCTGCCGCGTTGCTCAGCAAGCACGATGCGGATGTCAACGCTGCCAACAAATACGGAGTCACTCCGCTCTCGATTGCCTGCACCAACGGAAATGCCGCAATCATCAGCCAGTTACTTGACGCCGGTGCCGACGTCAATGCCGCTCAACCTGGCGGCGAATCCCCTCTGATGACCGCCGCAAGGACAGGACGTCTGGAAGCCGTGAACGTGCTGCTGCATCACAAGGCCGATGTGAACGACAAAGAACGCAGCGGACAAACAGCCATCATGTGGGCTGCGGCAGAAGGACACGCGGACGTCGTTGCCGCGTTAATCAAAGCCGGGGCTGAATTTCAAACGCCGCTCAAGTCCGGCTTCAACCCGCTGTTCTTTGCCGTGCGAGAAGGCAGGAAATCGGCAGCCGATGTACTCCTGACCGCCGGTGCGGACGTAAACGCTGTCATGACGCCTGAAAAGAACGGTCCTCGAGTCCCCCGACAAGGCACAAGTTCGTTGATCCTGGCGGTCGAAAATGGTCACTTTGAACTGGCCGCACACCTGCTGACTCGTGGCGCAGATGCCAACGATCAGCGTTCCGGCTTTACCGCGCTGCATGTGCTGTCATGGGTGCGCAAACCGAATTTCGGTGACGATCTCGATGGCGACCCGCCACCCATCGGTTCAGGCAACATGACCAGTCTGCAACTCGTCCGCGAACTCGTCAAACACGGAGCGGACGTGAACACTCGTCTCAAAGAGGGGCGCGCGGGACGAGGCCGTTTGAATCACAAGGAAGCCACGCCGTTCCTGCTGGCTGCGGATACGGCCGACGTTCCCTTCATGAAGTTACTGCTGGAATTGGGGGCCGATCCGACAATTCCGAACGCCGACCAGTGCCCGCCATTGCTGGCCGCTGCCGGCATCGGCACGATTGCTCCCGGTGAAGAGGCAGGGACTGAAGACGAGGCGATAGCAGCGGTCGAGTTGCTTCTGAGTCTTGGTGCCGACATCAACGCCATTGACGACAACGGCGAAACAGCCATGCACGGCGCAGCATACAAAAGTCTGCCGAAGATGGTCTTGTTTCTGGCAGACCACGGAGCCGACATTTCTCTTTGGAACGTTAAGAATAAATACAACTGGACGCCGCTGTTGATCGCAGAAGGCTACCGCCAGGGCAACTTCAAGCCATCCGCCGAGACGATTCAGGCACTGCACGAAGTCATGCGAAAATCCGGAGTCGAGCCGCCATCACCCACCGATCTGCGGCCTGCTCGAAACAACGACCAGTACGCTCCACCCAAAAAGCCCGGCGCACAGCGAGCGACGAAGCCCTGACCAATACTCCGGCCAGGGGACGCAATTCAATTCGCCAAAACATGCTGGGCTCCCCCGTTTTGCCTTCAGAATGGAAACTAGCGCTTCCAAAGTTGCAGGTTGTGACAGGTGGCAAACGTGCCGCGAAGGGACACCAAATTGAAATTACGCACTCTTGCAAAGAGCCGTGGCCGTCCACTTTCATTATGATTTCTGCACCGCAGCCTGACCGCGACATGGATCACGACGTCGGCATTTCAAATGTGGACGGAGCCAACATCGATTCAGGACTGTTTTGTCCGACAACCGTGATCTGCGAGGCCGCTGGCGGACCACATTCGTCATTCCCTTTGACTGGAGTTCAGTTGAATGAAAACCAAAGAGTTTCTGATGAGTTTCATCGCGCTGGTACTGGTCGTGAAGTCGGCGGATTGCCTTGCTCAGGATTGGTGGTCGATACCCGACACAGAGTTCTTTGAAGCGTATGGAAAACTTGGAACCGGCACGCAAAAGGAACGGTCCCAATTGGCATGGATGCTGTTTGCTCGAGTGAATCAGCCGTCGGGAAGTGGCGTCAACAACAACTACCTCGCCTGGGAGTTCTGGGCTTCAAATTCAGAAACGTTTACAGAAAACCCCGTTTGGACCGACACACAGGTTCGCAGCGCGCCAGAGTTTCAGAGAGCAAAAGGACAGCTCGACAAAGACGAGCCAAGTGAGGAAGTCGTACGTAACAGACTGTCCTTTGATTACACCACGGCCCGGACTCCCCCGCTGAACACTGTGGCGGGCCTGCAGATGGCCTATGCTCAGAAATCTGAGGTTGATTTTCCGGTAGGAGCGATGGAAGTTAAGGCCCACTGGACAATTGACGGGGCAATGACCGAGTGGGGTGCTCTCGCGCCAGTCCAGCCGGATATGTATCAATTGAATATCGATCAAACCCAGTACGGTCTGGACGGGATGCACATCATGGCGAAAATTGCTCCATCGCCCGTTTCCCCCGTCGAGAATGAAACTCCGAGTTGGTTCTGGACGACCTTTGAATACAAGAACAATCCTGGTCGCAGTGATGCACTCCGGTTCGTGACTCACAGGGATGCACTGTCACCAGACGAAGCCCGGGCGCTGCTCGCAGAGGCCGGACTGAAAGGCAGAATTGCAGACAGTTATGAATGCAACGGGACACAGATTCATTTCGTGGATCCGGAAACAGACGAACCGGTCATCCTCGGGAACACAACGATGGAAGCCTTCGCCGGAGATCCGGTGACTGAAGCCCCGGCAAACTGGACGAAGTGGACCACGTCCTGCCATACCTGTCACGGACAGAGCCGTATGGACGAGCAACAGCCACCCAGATTTGGCTTCGTGCCAAAAACCGGGCCTGTTGGCAAGATCGAATCAGGGGTCGTCGCCGGGTCGCTGCCGCTGGACTTCAGTTGGTCTGTGCCGGATCGTGCGTTCCCCGTTTCACCCCGATAGCGATCCTTAATCGCCGGAAAAATGGCGTTGGACAACGAACCTGAATTCGTTTCGTCGGAGCACTGAGGTCGTATGGAACGGGGCCGATACCTTCGACTCGTTTTCAGCATTTCGGTATCTGAGGAAAGTGCTGAAAGTGATGATCGGAGGTGCAAAGAATCAAATTATGCTGGATCGTCAGCGCTGCGATCCACAGATCGTTCGTCGGAATCGGAGTGAACTTTCGACGCAGTTGCAGATGAAGCTGCGCGTAGTGGTACGTTGTTTGATCGTCGGGGCTCACAATGGAAACGCGAGGACTATTCAGCAATTCCCGTTGGCATGGGAAAGTGTTGAAAACGGGGTATTTTTTGGAGAGAGTTTCGTAGAGGATTCGGGAGTGAAGTTATCCTGGATTAC
>JAYTAK010000827.1:0-7551 GCA_043737515.1 Candidatus Kuenenia sp.
TCAAAAGTGTTTTGAAAAATGACATTTCGCGGTGCGCAAAGAAGTCGCAGAAATCTTTCTAAAAAAGGTACTTGACAATGCTAGAAGAGCCCGATGGAAGCGGGAGCCGCTAGACAAGCTCAATCGAAGTGGAAAAAGGGGTCTGGTGGAACACAAAGGAATCCGGTCTCAATTCAATTTCACTTGCGTCATTCTTAGCTCGCTCACGTCCACTGCAAGTTCGCCGGAGCCAGCGTGCCGCAGTTCGAATACCGTTGCATCCGCATATTGCTCCGCTATGTGAGATCATCAGACCGGATAGAATCAGAGGCCACACGACGGACTGCAAGAATCTCGATCGTATCAGATTGAATCCGGAACAGAACGCGATGTGTCGTTTTTCCAAATGCCCAACATGTATTTCGCGAAGTTTATACGAAGAATGCCATCGTTAGCCTGAGAATCCGAATTGTCGATTCAGCTTCGCTTTGGCTTCGTTGATGGACACGGTTTCACCACGATCAGCTTGAGCAGCACCTTCCTGAATGGCCTCCCAGTCTTCCTGCATCCTGAGGGCATGCATTGCTCGACGATGTGTTTCATCATCCATCAGCACGTAGACACGGGACGTGCTGGGGGCAGTGACACGCAATTCGCCTTGAGTGGCGTGGAGTTCATCGGTGATTTCTTTGGGAAGCCTGACAATCATGAGATTGGATCAAACAGACTTTTCAGATGGCAACTTCGCAACGACGCGACAACGATGATCGGCTTGAGGCGGGTTGTACCACGGCACACTTGTGAAGTCACGAGAAACCGGAATCAGGATGTGTTCGCGGCAGTTAGAACGCCTCAACCAGCGGCGGTTCGTTTGTTGAACTGCCCGAGATCGGCGTTTTTGTGCTGGAAGGCGACCACGAAACGTTGGTGACGTTGGTTGAGGATTCTGTTTCCGAAAACGCAGGATCCGGTGTCGGGGCGACTGCGGTGTCGGGGGTCGCGTTTTTTGGTACTGCGGAAGGCGTTGCCGCAGGTGTCGCATTTTCAAAGGACCATTCTTCGCCGGACGGCTGCATCTGCGGCATTCCGTCGCCGGGGATTCCGGTCCCGAATGACATCGATGCCGTCTGATCCGGTGGCACGTTCATGATCGAGTTTGCGGACTGCCAGCCACCGGATGACGGCATGTTTCCCGACATCTGCATCTCGTTCGGCGCGTAGTAGGATGACATCATGCTCGGGTTCATGTTCGGAGCGGCAGCCATTTGGCCTCCATACATGGGATTTCCGCTCATGGCCATTTGAGTCTGTGCCATTCGCATCTGCGCCATGCGGGCACCGCGCGATGGCGGGCCGAAGGCGGTCTGCTGGCGAGGCACATTGTAAGGATGTACGCCACGGGCCATCGCGGTGGCGGCCATCGGGCTTGCTTCACCGGCACTCTGAGACGCGGCGGCGATCCGAGAATGCACTTCCGGCTGATTCCAGTCAGATTGCAGTGATCGCTGATAAATCGCGACGGCCTGATCGGGCTGTCCGTTCGCTTCGTAGTACTGCCCCAGATGAGCCAGTGCAGTCGGGTGACCGGGGTTCACCTGAAGCGCGCGCTGCAGTGACTGAGCCGCTGCGTCCGATTGACCCATTTCTCGCTGCAGCCAAGCCAGTTCGACATGCGACTCGGCGACGTAGGGCTGCGTTCCGGCCCACGTCGTCAGCAGGCTTGCGGCTTCGTCGCTTCGTCCCTGAGCGATCATCGTTTCCGCCAGGCCATGGTAGGACGGCTGATGTGAAGGTGCCATCGTAAGTGCCTGGCGATAAAGCTGCTCCGCGCCCTCCGAGTCACCCAGTTTCATCTTTGCCTTGGCGTAGTTCGCGACGTAATCCGGATTCGCCGGGTTCGCCATCATCGCCTGCCGAAACTCGCTTGCAGCAGCCGTATAATTTCCCTGTTCGTAATAGCCCATGCCCGACGAATTCGTCGCATAGCCATTCATTGTGTGACAGCCGGCAGCGTGAATCGCCATCAAAACGACAAAGCACGGAAGCTGCAGATGCAACCTGAAGGAACGCATGACAGGAGCCTTTCAGAGGATTCTGGAAAGGTGAGAGTGCTGAGAAAGCAAGGGACGGGAACTTTGAAAAAGGGGTCAGGAACCAATAGTGCGGAGCACACGTTGGGCCATTTGGCTATTGGTTCCAGACCCCTTTTTCAAAGCCTTTGAGATCGGAGAGAAACGCAGGATAGCCGTTGCCGCAGTTTTCAGGCAACGTCGTTTCGGCAGGGATCGACACTCAAAAGTCCGCACCGTCCACTTACCGGCAGATTCTGCCGGATTCCAGGCGTTCGCACGGAGCGCCGTGCAAAATCAGCCGGTTCCTGATGAAGTTGGCTCAAGTCCGTCTCAGCCGTTCGCCACGTTAACGTAGACCTTGAGGGCTTCCTTGTCTTCAACCAGCAGACGCATCATCTCTTTATAATTATCCAGGCCCTGTACGGGCGTCGTCAGGATTTTCTGAATCACACCCGGCCACGTCACTTCGCCCAGAGCCAGATCGGCGATCCCGGATTCGAAATGCCTGAAGTTGGCATTCACCGAGCCGACCAGCAGTTTGTTTCCCAGGACCCAGTTGAGGTTGATACTATCGCTGGGAACTTCTGCTTTTTTTGTTCCGCCTGTGATGCTCGTCCAGACCATGCAACCGTTGTGACCAAGAACCTGCATGGCCTCAAACGCTATCGCGCTGCTGCCCGTGGCTTCAATAATGAGATCCGGCTTACCATGTTTGGCCGCGAGTTCCTGGAGTGAATAATCCTGCGTGCTGATATACGTTGAGCCGAACCCTTCCGCGATTTCCGATTTGAGATTTGGTTTGCGACCGCGCGCCAGTGTAAAGACTTCGATGCCGCGCAGACGCAGGATCAATGTCGACAGCAAACCAATCTGCCCGGCACCGGTGACCCAGGCTCGTTTTGGTTCCCAGACCTGCAGCCGCTTCTGAGCGAGGATCGCCTGATCAACGGCCTTGGCCGCACAGCTCATGGGTTCTGCGAGCACATGCAGATGCTTGAGCCCCACCGGGATACGGACAACGAATTCTTCATCGTCCACAAAGTATTCGGTCAAATAGCCATGTCGCAGATTGATCCCGCGCTCGTAGTACTGTTCTTCGCTGGTAATGTCGGAGCGGCCAATGCGGTCATAGATCGATCCGCCCGGACGCCGCACGGTACATGTCACGTAATCGCCGACTTTCACGCGGCGAACGTTCGGACCAGTTTCTTCCACGATGCCAAAACACTCATGGCCGATCACAAGGAAGTCGTATCCCGTCGGCGCGTTGCCGTAGAGCGCGTCGTTGATTTCCCGATCAGTGGCATCAACGCCTACCTTCAGAACTCGAATCAGCACGCCACGCCCGTCGGGAATATCTGTCACCGCCGGTTTTGCCAGTTCAGCAAGATGCACGCTGTTCGGAGTTCCGGGACGGACGGCAATGGCTTTCATCGATCAAACTTTCCTGGACGAGTGTTGAGGCGACCGGCAAGAAAAACATACCAATTAGCCGGAATGCGTTAGCGTCCGGTTTGCCGTGATGAACCGGACGCTAATGCGTTCCGGCTGATGGACCTGGGTAGATTTCATTCTGCCGCTCGCCGTATTGGAGTACAGGCTTCAGCCTGCCTTGCGAGCAAACTCAGGCGGAATTCTAGGCGACGTCAGCCCGCTGTCAAAACATGCGGCAATGCAGGAATCGCCATGTACCGGGAAGCTGACGCATCCCGCTCGCCAAACACGAATACTCCTATTTCGCATCTGCTGCCATCAAAGCTGCGACTTTCTTTGATGCCGCCTCGACCGCAGCCGCTTTCACATCAGCGACCTTGACCGGTACAAATCCCTGGCGTTTGCTTTCGTCAGCCGCTTCCATGAAGGCATACAGATCGATCGTTTCCTCGGCCGACACTGGTGGTTGTCCGGTTCGATAGAATTTCACGATCTCCACTACCAGTGGACGGTATCCATCGAAATTGCCAAGAGAAGCGACACCCTTGGCTCCAAACGCCGTGCCTCCGTATCCGGACCCTCCAGCGCGGATACCGCGAAACGTCCCGATCCGACCGTCCGCCCAAACGCCGGTCACCTGATCGAAGTCTTTGGTGGAAGTGCGTACTACCGATTCGCAACCTGCTCCCATCACCGTAAACAAGGCCTCACAGCCATGAATGCCGTACCAGAACAGATCGGGATGAGTCGCTTCAAGAGAACAGGGTGAATACGCATCACAACCCGTCACTGGCCCGATGGAGCCGCCGCGGATCTCCTGAATGGCTTTGGAAAATCGCAGCGACGAAGAACTGAAGACCGGGGTCTCATAGTGCTTCGCAAGTTCAAAAATGGCGATTGCATCAACCAATGAACCGGCGACCGGTTTATCGATAAAGACCGGCTTGCGTGCCTTCAGGACAGGAGCAACCTGTTCCAGATGTGGGCGACCGTCGTTGGTCTCCAGTAACACCGCATCGACTTGTGAAATCATGGTGTCCAGGTCATCGCAGATCTCAACGCCCAGGGCTTTGATTTTTTCCGTGTACTCAGGCACGCGCTTGACGCTGCTTTCGATGTCAGGACTGCCCTTGGGATAAACGAGTACCACTCGAAAGCCAGCCACTTCCGGATCGGGTTCCTGCTTGTTCAGCAATTCAGCAAACGCCAGACAATGCGAAGTGTCCAGCCCGATCATGCCGATTCGCATCGGCTTCGCGGGTTCGTCAGCGGCGGCGAAACCCGCGAACGTCACGGCACAGAAAATCACTGAACCGGTCAGCAAGATTAAACGCATAACACTTTCTCCTCAGGAACAAGAACAGAATAGAATCTGCAGCAATGGGGCCAGCTCGAATTCGAAGCCGCAGCCTCGCCTGATTTCATGCGACAGCGTAACATTCGCGACGATATCATTTATTCTCCGAGGAAATTGTATCGCTTCAGTTTAGCGGATAACAGGCAACATCAGCGCGACGTTACTTTACTCACGATTTCCAACAGCAGCAATTCTACTGACTTCATATTCCTGCCCCGCATATTCCTGCCAATGCCTTTCCGCCGCCGAATCGCAGAACAATGGCAGGAAAATGATGGGCAGGAATATGGAAGGCAAACTTGAACACATCCTCAGTCATGGCCCGTGGATCAGTCCGCACTGCAATCGGCATGGAAGCACTCGCTCGTAGCCTCGTTCATATTCCTGCCAATGCCTTCTCGCCGCAGAATCACAGAACGATGGCAGGAAAATGATGGGCAGGAATATGGAAGGCAAGAGCAGTCAGTCGCCGTTGAGCAGTGTGACAAAGGTGACGTCGTGATTGCGGAGGTTGACCCATTGGATGGCGGTGAGTTGAGTGTGCTGCAGAAATCGGCGCAGAGCAACTTCCATAATGTCCGTTTCAGACGTTGCGGTCAGCTTGAATGCTGTCCGATCGTTGAGAGTGTGAGTGGGTTGCGTCGTCAGCAACTGTCCGTCAGCCATCACTGGTAGTTGACGAATGACTTGTTCTGTTCCGCCAAAGAAATGCGCAATCGCCTCCCGGTATAAAGACAGGCTCAGGAAGCAGCCCCAGTCGCTCAGGATGGCCACAAACAATTCGCGGAATCGGTGACTGTCGCTGTCGATGGCACGCAGGTGCCGGTCATTGATGACAAACCTGCGTCTCCCGTCAAGTGTTAACGTCGTCGAGACGAACTCGTGCTGGACGCGAATGGCACCGAAGTTGAAGAGTTTTGCCCTTTGCAATCCGGTGAGGAACAGATAGTTGAGTGTTTGCGATTGATGAGCAGGTACGAGGGCAGCCTCTGCCTTCAGCTCAAACAACGCACCGCCGCAGACCAGCAGATCAAGAAAGTATTCCTTGCGAAATGATTCGAATGTGACTTCAACAGGTACTTCTACGTCGATCTGCGGAAAACCAAGGCACCGACATTTCCTTGCCAATTCATATTTGTAAACCCGTTCGTTGAACAGATTGCCAAATCGATTATGGATATCAAAAACCTCTCCGGTGACAGCGAACGCAACCTCCTTGAACACATCCTCAGTCATCGCTCTCAGATCAGTCCGCACATCAATCGGCATGGAATCACCCGCTCTTTGCCTTGTCCATATTCCTGCCCCGCATATTCCTGCCAATGGCTTCCTGCCGCCGAATCACAGAACAATGGCAGGAATATGCGGGGCAGGAATATGGAAGCGGAGCCAAGTTTCACTTTACGCGATTGTAACCATTCAACGCAGCCACGCGATAGGCCTCGGCCATTGTCGGATAGTTGAACGCGGTGTTGATAAAGTACAGCAGTGAATTCGCGGTGCCGGGTTGAGCCATAATGGCCTGGCCGATGTGAATGATTTCCGAGGCATTGACACCGAAGCAGTGGACGCCCAGGATCTCCAACGTCTCGCGGTGGAACAACAGCTTAAGCATCCCGACCGGCCGTCCCATGATCTGAGCCCGCGCGAGATTCTTGAACATCGAATGCCCGACTTCGTACGGAACACATTCGTCAGTCAGTTCCCGCTCGGTCTTGCCCACACTGCTGATTTCGGGACTGGTGTAAATGCCCGTCGGTATATCCTCAATGCGAAACTGCTCCGAGCCCCCTTCTCCCAGATGCCTCGCTGCGAAACGTCCCTGAATATAGGCAGCACTCGCCAAAGCCGGCACGCCGATCACATCGCCGACCGCGTAAATGTGCGGCTGTGACGTCTGCAGATGCTGATTGACATCCAGTTGTCCGCGATGGTTGGGTGTCACACCGACGTTTTCCAGTCCCAGACCGTCGGTGTTTCCGGTTCGACCGTTGGCCCAGAGAATGATGTCGCTCTTCAACTGCTTGCCCGACTTCAGATGCATCACGACATGGTCATCAAACGTCTCCAGCTTCTCAAACGTTTCACTGTTGCGCATGCGCACACCGGTGTCGCGCATGTGATAGGCCAGCGCGTCACAGATTTCGTCGTCGAGGAATTCCAGCATCTTGGCGCGTGTGTTCACCAGATTGAGTTTGACCTGCAGATTGCGAAACATCGATGCATATTCGCAGCCCACCACGCCGGCTCCATAGATGGTCATCGACTTTGGTGTCTCTGGCAGATTCAGAATCGTATCACTGTCGAAGACACGAGGATGACTGAAATCAATTTCCGGCGGACGATAGGGCCGTGAGCCCGTGGCGATGACAAAATGCTCCGCGTGCGCAATCGTGGTGCTGCCATCCTGATGCTGCACATGGACTCGATGTGCGTCCAGAAAGCTGGCGTCGCCGCGAAGGACTTCAACGTCGTTGCGATCATAAAAACTACGACGCATGCCAACCTGTTGATCAATCACCGACTGCGCGCTGCGGCGCAGGTCGCGGAAGCTGACTTCCAGATTGACGCCCAGTTGCCGAAACACAGGGGCCGAGTTGACTTCCATGAGTCGATAGATGGCCGCGCGGAGTGACTTGCTGGGGATCGTTCCCAGATGCGTACACGCACCGCCGATCTGCGGCATGCGTTCGATCACGCCGACCCGCT
>JAYTAK010000828.1:0-3318 GCA_043737515.1 Candidatus Kuenenia sp.
TGTCAATCCCCTGATTAACCGCGTGGACACCGTAGAAATCAGAGGACTCACGTCCCCCGCTTGCCGAACAACGCCACATTGCGCACTGCGTGAAGAATAATGCAAACTCTGACCCATCAAGACTCCATTCCCATGCGACGTCCAGGTGCTCCGGCGAGCTTACTGTTTAAGCTGATTGTCCCTGCCACAGCCATCTTCATTGTGACAATCATGTCGTTGATCGCTGTCGTTTTCAGTGATCAACGGGCACCAATGGCGAGATTTCTGAACAAACACGGCACGAGGCTGCTGGTGATCGAGTTTACGGCCGTGATGGGGCTCAGTTTTCTGGCAATGACCGTGGATCGCATCAGGACTCTCCGAGAACTTCGGAATTCGTCGAAAGAAAATACGGAACGCGATGTCAGTGAATGAGTTACGATTTTGCGGTGTTTTTTGACAAGTCGCCGGGGTGCGGGACTTAGTGGACAGTCCGGGAGTCGCCAATCCGGGAACTCGTTTGCTAAAACCACTGGCAATTTATGGCGATTTATGGCATAAAAGGCAGTATTGAAAGTCTCTCTGACTGGCCACTGGCGGTCAAAGAGGTTCGGTGCGTCACCGAATGCTGGTGTCACAGTGTGATCGATTTGTTCTTTCCGGAGGTAACCATTAAACGATCTCGTCCCACAGCGGCTCCTCAAAGCAATTTGCCGCGCATGAATGAACGCATTCGCATTTCCCCAATCCGCGTTGTCAGCGCGACGGGCGAGATGCTGGGTGAAATGGAAACTGCAGCAGCGCTGCGAATCGCGATGGATCAAGGCCTTGATCTTGTCGAAGTCAGTCCAGAAGCACGTCCTCCTGTATGTCGCATCATGA
Organism: Candidatus Kuenenia sp.; assembly: GCA_043737515.1. Classification (GTDB taxonomy): domain Bacteria; phylum Planctomycetota; class Planctomycetia; order Planctomycetales; family Planctomycetaceae; genus SXXK01. The sequence continues at coordinate 862 of JAYTAK010000828.1, forward strand.
ATTACGGGAAGGTAATTTACGAACGCCAGAAAAAAACCAGCGGGCCGAAACAGCATAAGACGCAGTTGAAGCAACTGCGTCTGCGTGCCAAAACCGGTCAGCACGATATCGAAACCAAAGTTCGCCAGGCACGCGACTTTCTGGTGCGACGCGATAAAGTGAAAATCAACGTGATGTTCAAGGGCCGCGAAAACGCGCACCATGAACGCGGGATCGAAATGCTGGACGAAGTTGTCAAAAGTCTGGCGGATGTGGCCAGCGTCGAGCAAGCGCCCAGAATGGAAAGTGGCAAGATGATGTCGGTGCTGCTCACGCCGCTGAAACATTAGTCCTTTACAGGTGTGTGGCACGAGCGAACATCGCAATCGCCCGTCCACGGTACGTCGGTTCGACAATGATCAACACTCGAGCACGCAACATGGCGTGCTCGCTGTGTTTTGCGAGACGATTGTGGAGAATTCAACATGCGACCGATATGCACACTCCTGGCGACACTCATTCTGACGGTCGGCTGCACATCAGATCAAAATGCAGTCGAAGTCATCGAAAGTCCACCGGACCTGCTGCCAGAATCGAAGGTGGAAGAGCCCGCCGCTTCAGTACCAAACGGAGACGATAAGATGACTGCTTCTGATTCAGCAAAGAACGCTCCAACACATTACAACGAACTCAGCGACTTTGAATCATACGTGATTCAGAAGAAGGGGACGGAACGTGCGTTTGTCGGTGAATACACCGACATGAAGGATCCGGGCACGTACATCTGCCGTCAGTGCAACGCACCGCTGTATCTGGCGAAACACAAGTTCAGCAGCCATTGTGGCTGGCCGAGCTTCGACGACGAAATTACCGGCGCTGTGGAGCGGCATCTGGATAAAGACGGCGATCGCACAGAAATCACCTGCAAGAACTGCGGTGGCCATTTGGGACATGTGTTTTTCGGCGAAGGATACACCGCGAATGACACCCGGCACTGTGTGAATTCCGTGTCGATGAAATTCATCGCCGAAGGCCAACCACTGCCGCCGGTGATCAAGTTACCCACCGCTGAATGAGCCTGGCAGATTGGCTTTGACTTCCCGCTCGGCCTCCATCCAATAATCAACTCCGTCGCCCTCCGGCGATCCGGCAGCTTCCCATTTGAAGTACGCCAGCACACGAATCGCCTCTTCAAAGGCGTCAGAATCGTGTGCCTGACTATCACTCGGTGCCACCGTTGAAGGAGATTCATATGTGGCAAATTCCCAGGACGTCGATTGATCCCGGTGGTCTCCTGGTGCAGCATTCGTCATGGTCATTCTCCGGATTGCGTGAACAGAGGAAATCACAACTTGGCTTTGAACATCACTGCCCGAGACACGGTGGAACCCTTGTATCGGGCAGCAGGCCCCGAACACACTCTATCAGCGCGCACACGATTTGACACGCATCCGGGGGAATCATGTTGCGGAAGGGTGCCGTCGTGGATATCGGCAGGTCCTGCTTGCTGAGCTGGACTTCGCGGCCCCGCCGCGACCAGCGACGAGTCGCGGTCGAAAGGACGGTCACGCGGCGACGTGGAGCGAACGTGCGACCCATGGCGGTTCGCCTTGCGGCCAGAAGAAAACCCTTTCCGGCAGGCCTTTACGTCAGATTTTGCGATGAACAGAAGACACGATAAAAGACTGCGCTTTCATCAAAAATTCCAGACCCTGCCGGATTCTATACTCCACGCGGTCAGATTTGAGGTTATGTGAGCGGCAAGGCGCTAGCCGCCGGTGCTGACCGAATGCACAACCCGCGGTTAGCGGGCTGTTAATTTAATGTGGGATAAGCTTCCAGCTTGTCAGGTTTTCCCCAAAAACATCGAGTTTTCATTCCGCGATGGCAAGCTGGAAGCTTACCCCACGTAAAAATCCAGACTAAAACAACAAACCGCTACCGCCTTGCGGCTCACTCCACTACACGTCCCTCAGTCCTGGCCACGCGGAGTCTATGTGCGTGATTTATGGAAACGTCATTCGTTTAACCTTATTTTCCGCACCCCCTTGCGGAGCGAGATTTGTGGGGTATTTCGGGGGTTTGAGTTATTTCATGAATTCAGCCATCCGGTAGTGGCGGCAGTCGTTGCCTCAGGGTCTGCGACGGAGTCGGAAAGTTCAGACGATTCAGGATGTGTAGCTGACGCTGTGTCAGACGAGTCGCGCAGACTTCGCGGAGAAACGGCGAGTGGTCGTAAACCAGAATTGTATAGGTCTCAAACGTACGCAGGATCTTCTCCGACGTCGTCTTCTGTTCCACACGAGGAGCATCTTCCGGCGTGTTCTGACGAAACGTACGCTGCAGCAAAAAGTACGTCGTCAGCCCGATCATCATCAAAAACACCAGCGACTCCACGCGCTTCGGAGAATGCAGAAACAACGGACGAATCGCCAGCGGCCCCTTGAACTGATGATTCGCATGTTCCACATAATTCTG
>JAYTAK010000829.1:0-7547 GCA_043737515.1 Candidatus Kuenenia sp.
TACTGACCTTGGATCATTGAGACTCGCCTGACCTTGAAATACTGAGACTTACAAGTCGCCGCCCGTCGCGAGTGACCTCCGATTACTGATATCTGGCCAATCAACAGTTGAATATCACAACAAACAGGAGAACTGTGCCATGGTCATTCAATTTGGCTCGAAGTGTGTTCGATGGCTGTTGCTTCTGGGAACACTGTCGGCGGTCACCATGACCGCTGTGGCGCAGGATGCGGAGAAGACGGTCGCGCCGCAGCCGCTGTGGACGTTCGAAGAGGCACGGGCGCAACTGCAGATGTATCCGAAAGACGTCTTCCTGCAGTACGTGGCATTGAAGCTGGGGCAGCGCGACGGCATTAATGCGGCGGAATTGATCGGACTGAACGAACGCACTCGGCGTGAGGTCGCGGCGGAGCGTCGTGAGAACGTTGATCTGTTCAATCTGTTTTCTGGTTCCCTGGCCGTGCAGGAAAGTCTGCAACTGGATGCCATGCGCCCGGGATCGGACTTTAACCGTGAGAACGGAAAACAAGAGGCAGGACCAACCGTCAGGATTCAGACGCTGACAGGTCCCACGGTCGAAAGTCATCCGTGGCACGAGATGCTGAAGGGACAGAAACCGAAGATTTCGGTACTGGCCAATTATGTGCCTGCCGACAACTACTACATCGGCTTCCGCTCGGTGAGACAGATGCTGGACATGATTGATGGAGGAAATCTCTTTGCCAGGCACCTGTACACGCAATCGGGCGAACAGGCTTTCGCACGGGATACCGAGAAAAAGCTGCGGCAGCAACTGGCGGTCGAAACCAATCCTCTGGCACGACCGTTTTACGATCTGGTGGTCAAAGAGATCGCGATCTGCGGCAGTGATCCGTTCGTCAACGAAGGCAGCGATGTCACATTGCTGTTTCGATTTGATCAGGATCTGGTATTTCGCACGCAGATGGATGCGTACCTCTCCGCAGCCGAAAAATCGATGGCGGGTGTGACTCGCACAGAAGAAACATGGGAAGGCGTTCCGTTTGTGCATCTGACATCGCCGGATCGCGAAGTGCATGTGTTTTCCGCCTATCCCGAGAAAGGCCTGCATGTTCGCAGCAACTCCCGCACCGCATTTCTGCGCGTTCTGAGACTGATCAAGGGGCAGTCCGACAAGTCGCTGACGAGTCTGGGACAGTCGGAAGAATTTGCTTACGTCCGTACGCTGATGCCTGCGGACGCTCCGGATGAAGACGGTTTGGTTTATCTGTCCGATCCTTTTATTCGTCGTCTCGTCGGGCCTGAAGTGAAGTTGACGGAACTGCGACGCCTGAAGTGCTTCAACAATCTTCGCATGATCGGTCATGCGGCTGCGATGTATGCAACCGAGAATGGCCACGACCCGGCTTCAATAAAAGACCTGCAGGCAGCAAATTGTCTGCCCGATGGCTTCAACCCCGCCCCCGATGGCGTCAACAAGGGACGCCTGCAATGTTCGTGTGGCGGAGAGTACTCACTGTCGCACGACGGTCGGCACGGCGTGTGTTCGCATCACGGGCATTCCGAGGCGCTGATTCCGTGCTGCGAGATTCCTGAGACCTCTGTGACATCTTCCGAGGCGGATGCGTACCGACAATTCGTGACGGAGTATAGCCAGTACTGGAGGACGTTCTTCGATCCGATTGCCATCAAGGTCCAGGCAACACCGGAGCGATATCGACTGGAAACAATCGTCCTGCCACTCATCAACAATTCGATGTATCAATCGATGGCTATGGCCCTCGGCGGAGAACCAAAGCCGCTGGCAGGCAACGTCACCAGCGATGCGGTCATGTCGCTGAGTTTCGCGGTCGCCAAACAGCGACTGCTTGAACAATCCGGCTGGCAACCGCCGGAGGAGATTGCTGCCGATCAACCAAAAGAGAAATCAGACACCGCCTCGATGCGGGCGAGTTCGCAGCATCTGCAGCAGATTGGCCTGGCGGCGCACAATTATCATGACACCCACAGTCAGTTTCCGGGTTTCAGCAAAAGTGAGAGTGGCCGGCCGCTGCTCAGTTGGCGCGTCATGCTGTTGCCATATCTGGAGCACGCAGCGCTCTACAACGAGTTTCATCTGGACGAACCGTGGGACAGCCCGCACAACAAGACACTCATCGGACGGATGCCGGACATGTTCAGATCTCCCGGCGTAAAGTCGTCGCAACCCGGCATGACGACCTATCAGACTGTGATGGGCGAAGACATGATTTTTGAGCCAGATGGGGGCAAAGTGTCGTTTCAAGATGTGACGGACGGCACGTCGAACACTGTGATGGCGATCGATGCTTCACCGGAATTTGAGACCATCTGGACGAAACCTGGCGATCTGATGCCGGACACCGCGAAGATGCGAAAGGCATTGGAGGATCGGTTCATGAACGGCGGGCTGATTCTGCTGACCGATGGTTCCGTCAGACAGCTTCGCAAGGGTCTTGACGATGCAGCTATAATGAACATGTTTAGTCGCAACGACGGGCAGGTCATCGGCGATGTGTTTATCGGCGATAGGTTTGAAAAATCGTTCGATGCATTCCCAAGCCGCCGCCAGGACCCATTCGGTCTGAATTCTGTGATGGGTGGACGCATCGCGGAGCGCGATCTTTACGAATTGCTTTCGAAAGGCCTGGGAAATCGCGTCGGGCTGCATGTCTGTGACAGCGATCCCACACTTGATGTGCAACTGACGTCGATCCTGCCGGAAATGTTTGCCGGGCGACAAGGTGCCGGAAACATGATGGACGGCGAGGCGGTGTGGATCGGGATGGCCGTCGCATCCGTGACTGCGCCGGTCTACGTCGATCTGGCCGTTCAAGACGCGGCGGTCGTCGATGCATTTCTGGCGAAGCTGGATGAAGGAGCTGCCATCGAAGCACGCACACACACCGATTTCGGCTGGTTTGCGTTCAAGAAAGATTTCTACACTGTCCCCATCGGCGACACGAAAGCCCGCTCGTTTGTGTTGTCACTGGGCCCGATCAAATGGCGATTCTTCTACGCGCGCATCGGCGACAGTGTGTGCGTCGCCAGCAAACTGCAAACGCTGGAACAACTGGTGGCTGGCAATGCCGACAGCCCGGCACCGCAGGATGCAGCCGGATCACCGGCACATGCGCAGGTGACGATTCACAGGCAGCAATGGAATCGCATCATGCCATCCGTTCGGCTGAGCTGGGACGAGGCCGCTCGCCAGGCCTGTCTGGACAACATCGGCCCGCTCAACAGCGCAGCGCGCGTTGCTGCGGGTTCGCACCATGACGCGCCTGAGGTGACTGCGGAAGAACTGGTTGCGGCTGCTTCATCCATTTACGGCGGCGTGCATCGCTGTCCGTGCGGAGGCGATTATGTCCGATCGAAGGATGGCCGTATCGTGTGCAGTGTGCATGGCGACGCTGATCAGCCTCAACAGCCTGCGCCTGATTCGGCAATCGGCGGGTCATTGGAAATGCTGAACTCCTTCAGCGAAATCCGTGTGATGCTGACATTCCTCGAAGACGGTCTGCACGCCGTGCTGGAGATTGATCGTCATTAGTTTTCCTGGACGACTAGTGCTTTGTCAAGACTTGATTTTCTGTTTCCGGTTATCAGCCGGAACGCATTAGCGTCCGGTTCTAACCGTGGGCTAACGCCCAGCGGCTGATGAATTCAACCCGAAGTCGATGGCCTGACAAAGCACTAGGAATGCTGGTACAGATCACTGACCGGTAACAGATCGTCGAGACAACGTTCTGCCGCAAGGCGCGCGACGGCGAAGGCACAGGCGGCATCACTGACGTTGCGAAAGAACATGGTGCTGAGCTGAATGGGCGGCTGCTGCAGATTCCAGCCGCCTGTTTCCAGCGCTCGCAGGGCCAGCCAGTCGCCGCTGCCGCTCAGCAATAATTGCACGGCTTCAGGTGCGGTCCCGGCCATGTCGCTCACATAGCGCAGTCTGTTGTTGATCGCTTCGGAGATCTGTGCAATCTGGCGATCGGAAACATGCCGAGCGATATGTTCCAACTGCCCGTCGGAAATCTCATCGCGATCACAGCAGACAACATGCGCCAGCCGATTCAGCGCGGCGGCACGAGTGGCAGGTCGGTGGTCGGCGGTTTGCAGATCCAGCGGGTCTTCGGAAATATCTCCGTTCACCAGATGCACATCGAGCGACGTGGCAAACAGCTCCGCGGCGACGGGCACTGTCCATGCCGTGGTTCCGTCAGTGGCCTCGAGGTCTGATTCATCCAGCAGCGGCACACTGGACACGATGGCGCAGACTGGCGTGCGGCGGACTCCGGTGTAGATGAGTTCTGCATGAGCCAGGCGCTGAAGATCGGTCAAGCCTTCCGGGCAGGGGATACCATTCAGCAACGGAATGACATCGGTTGTCGTTGAGCCAACATCCACCAGCAGCGCCGGTCCGGACGGAACAGCTCGTCCTGCCCAAGTTGCCAGCGCGTGCCAGTTCGCGGCGGCGACAAGTTGAGACAGATCAATGGCATCGCCAGGATCAGCGAATTCACCGGACGTCATCCACACCCGCAACATGGAATCAGGAAAAGCTTCCGCCACGGTGCGAATAATGAACTCCACACCTTCCGCTTTGCTTTCAAAACAGTCGGCAAGTTCCGCCGTCATGGTGAGGGCCACGATATCCGGTCGCGTCCCGGCGAGCTGTGGCAGTTGCTTCAATTCCTGAAGCAGTCCGTGCTTGTTCTGCCAGATTGCAAACGCCCGACAAATGCTGCCGCCGTCGGATGATGCTGCTTTGATGTTTGCTCCGCCAATATCCAGCCCCAGCGTTATCACAGAAAACTTTCAGTGTTGGAATTTAATCGTTGAGTCAAGTGGAGTGTCACGCATGGATTGATGGGTGGTCGGGGTTGGAGGTCGTGAGCCTGGGCTGTTAAAAATCCGGCATTGTTGCCAAGTTATCATGATGCAGGAATTGAACGGCCCGTGTTGTCAGCGGGGATTCTATCATGCGTCGGGCGTTGCGTATTGTCGGCTTTCCACCCTGGCTCGTCCAAGTGGAAGCCAAATTTGGCAACCAGATCGCGGCACCATTCTCATCATGCCGCTTTCCACACTGGCTTGCCCAGGTGGGAGCGAATCTGGCTGCCGGGCACTTGGCTGAACCAAACGAAGCTACCACCGAGGCAAGCTCGGTGGAGTGCAGCAATGTGGAATAGACGTCGCGATCTGGTGGCCAGACGGGGCTTCCATCCACGCAAGGTGGATGGCGTGCCGGGGAATACGGAACAGTCGTACCCGACGCTTCGCAACCATGAACAAAAATGGCACAATTCAAAAGCGATGTATACCCTCGTCAATAGCAGATTTTTAACAGCCCAGCGCTAGCCCGAAACCCCGGGGCTTCCTTCGCTCCGCTCAGTCCAGCCCCGGCCACCCGATTCATTAAAGCTGGAAGTACAGAGCACCAGTCGCACGTCAGCAGAATTATTCTTTTGGCGGCAGTAATTTCGCATCCGCAAGTTCTGGTTCAAATGTGCGTTTGCTGCCTTTTGGGCACAGGCGAATCGTACGCACGTCCATCACGGCACCGCCAGGTTTGGACTGCGGCGTCAGTTTGAGTGACATGGCTTCTTTTGCATCGCCGGCTTCCACTGTGACTGTGCCCAGCGTGCGCCAGATGAAGTTCTGAAAATGGCCGGTCTCTTCCACCACAAAATCCAGTGTCTGATCTGCCACGAGCAGAGTCACCTTGCTGCCGCCGTGACCTTTGCCGCATCCCTGCAGAATATCAATTTCGTATTCCCCCGCTGCGGCATTCTGAAACGTCCATTCGGCCGTATCGTGTTCGTCGCTCCAGTAGCCGACCGTGTTCTTGTGGGGCTGCGGTTCGAATCGCAGCTTACTGCCATGCGTCGCTGCATACTTGGCGGGAAGCAGAATGATGCCGGAATCCTTTTCAGGCCGCGCGACCACAGTTGTGTGAAACAATTCCAGCGGAGCATCCAGCTCGGCCACGATCACGGCGGCTGTATTTTCCGGGCGAGTCGATACGTCAATCGTCCATTCTGCAGGTTCTGAATGGACCTGCATCGTCGCCTTGTCTTCCGAGATCCAATGGACACTCCTGACAACGTTCGCCAGTCGCGGCAGCGTGATTTTGGCGGGGACGGGTTTTCCCGCCGGCACCACGAAGAACAAACGATCTTTATCCTGGCGAATGTCCAGATCCGGCAACGTGAGGCCCTCCACTGTCGTTGCCGTCGCAGGAAGTTCCTCAGCCAGCACAATTGTGCCGACAAAACCTGAGCCCACAATCACGCCGATGGCCAGCGTTGAAATCCGAAGCACGGTGCGTGCGTAAAACGCGAAGTTGGCAGTCTTTGACATGAAAAATCCCCGGTAAACTCCAAATCGGCGGTGGTGAAACTACTTGACATCCTGCAGCAGCTTTTCCACCAGCGGATTAATGTCGTCTTTATATGTGAACGCTTCTTCTTTTCCGTCCACAAGCAAACTATCGTCAAAGCGTTTGATCAGCTTCCCATCAGTGCCGTAGACGTAGGCGGCCGGAATAGACGGCAGTTCCAGCGACTGAAAGACTTCATCCGACGGCATCGTCGAGAGGATGTTGGTGCAGGTGGCTTTGTGCTTCTGCAGGAAGACCTCCACCTTTTTGGCGTATGTTGCCGCAGGCTTGGACTTGATTCCCACATAGTCCACATTGAAGCTGATGCAGACCACTTTTTCGCCATGCTTCCTGTGCATTTCAACCAGATGTGGAAACTCGGTCATGCACGGCAGGCAGGACGTTGACCAGATGTCGATGACGACGATCTTGCCGGCATTCTTCGCAACAAGTGCTTCGACATCTTTCCACGTCCCGGCTGTGAGCTTGACCTCGGGATCATCCACCTTCGACGTTTCGACCACGGTTTTTTTTTCGTCTGCGGAAACGCCTGCCAGTGACAGGCCACCTGCCAGCAGTACTGGAAGCATCAAAGCCAAAGTCGTGATTCGGAACATTGCCAGCCTCTTTCGAACAAATGCGTGCATGAGCAAAAAATGAAAATGACAGAATCGTGGTATACCGTCGTTTAACGGCAAGTCAATGGAGGCTGCAGGAAAAGATGTATGCCATTCTGGCAAACTGGTCACTGGCGAGCGGGATGCGTCAGCTTCCCGGTACTTTGCTCAGCAAACGTTGAGAGTATTGTTTTTCAGAGAAGAATTCAGATGAGGCGGCTGACGAGTTTTTGGGTGCTTGCGGCTCGGGCGTTGAGGCAAGAGGGGATTTCCGCCACGATGGGGCTCGTCCCCATCGAGCGATGATCATCACCAGACAAGAAGTCCTGAAGGCGTTTTCGCCACTGCGGAGCTTGCCTCCGTAGGGCGCTGATCAATGGAATCACGGCTCCATGCGGACGAGCCGCAATGGTGGCCATGTACTGATTCCGGGTGATGGCTGGTCATGATTCTCGCTCGACGGAGGCAAGCTCCGCCGGGGCGTCAATCGGGTTGCCGGCGCAGCCAGCGCCGAGACCCAACAGGTCCTCGTCGGCTTCTTGCCGCGTACC
>JAYTAK010000830.1:0-7544 GCA_043737515.1 Candidatus Kuenenia sp.
CTGAGCTGCCCGGCGACGGCGGCCGTTTTTTCACTGAGTTCTTCGTTGAAACGCCGGAGCATCTGAGCGAAGCGACGTAGTTCTCCTGGATCGACAATGGCTTGAGTCATGGTAAATCTGCTTTTGAAAGTGTCGTTGAGTGTTTTGAAACAGTAACCATAAGGACTGGCGCACCAATAAGTGTCGCCTCGTGGTGGATGCTGCCAGCATCCGAACTGACGCTGGCAGCGTCGGCCACGACAGCTATTTCTGTGCCGGTACTAAGTCGCTATTCACGATTCAACCCGATTGTATCCTGGCGAATCTCAGTCGGCGGAGCGACTGAGCTACGTGGTTGGCGGCTACCTTTCACAAACGCTGAACTCTGATGGATCTCCGCTGTGGATTCGGAGTTTAGACGGAACTCCGGTATTTTACTGCACCGTCATCAGCCATCCAATCAAATCGGCCATAGACTGCGTATCCAGATTCTTTTCCAGGCCTTCCGGCATCAGCGAACGGCCAGTGTCTCGCAGTGCTTCAATGTCGCTGCGCAGCACGCTGGTTTCTTTGGCTTCAGCTCGGCGAAACGTCAGGACGCTGGCGGATTCGGCGATGAGCACACCGTTGTGTGTCTGACCGTCGGTAGTGACGGCAATGTAATCTCGCCAGGCAGGGTTGACTTCCCGATTCGGGTCGAGCACATTGGTCAGAATCGCTTCCGGGCCGCGATTCTTCATCGTCGCCAGATTCGGGCCGACCTGAAATCCGACTTTCCCGATCTGATGACAGACCGAACAATGCTGCTTGAACAACGCCGCCCCCTTTTCGCGGTCTGCCTTCAACGTCAGCGCGACCTGATATGAACGCAACACGTCTTCGCGTGTCGAACTGGTCATAGTCTCCAGCAATCTGATGGCGCGAGAACGCACGGCATCATCGGGTACGCTCGCCAGACGCTGTAAATCCGATGGACTCAACGTTGTCGGCGGAAGTCGGCCTGCGGACATCGCGTCCAGCACCAGCACGGCCCATGACGTGCGCCGCAATAACCCATCGCGCACCTGTTCGGCAAGTTTCGGAGTCAACCCTGACCAGCGATCAAGAAGTTGCGATGCGACCTGCTCATCGGAAAACTGCAGCAGCGTGGCGAGCCCCGCGTTCTGCACCGCTGGTGATTGTGCCGATTCCAGGGAACTCAGGAGCAGTTCTCCGTCTTTCGCAAAGGTTGATAAACTGAACGTATTCAAAGCCGCCGCGTGCAGCTCGTCGGATAGATCCGCGTTGGCAGCATTCGTGCGAGCGGACTCAAGCATCTGCGTCGTCAGTTGTGTAAACGACGAACTGCCCTGAGCCGCCTTGTTTCCCGCGAAAACCGCCTGCAGCAGTTTCACCTGCATCGCCGGAGCATCGGCCCGTGCCGCGATCACGGCTGCGATCTTAGTCCAGCCAGCTTCGTCTGATGTTCTTCTCGCCACCAGATCAGCCAGTTCAGTGAGTGCCACATCGGCCCCTGGAGACGCAGCGTCGCGCGATGCTGCGAGCGATTCGAATACATCGCCTGCTTCGGACCCCAGCGATGTAAACACCGCCGTTCGAATCCAGCGATCCTGGCCCGATGTCGCCAGCAACCGCTGCAACGCTTCCCGTCGAGTGGCGGATGGCGGGAACTCACCCAGCGAAAATCCAAGCTGCATTTTGACACGTGCATTTTCATCGTCAGTCAGCGCCGCCAGCGCCGCGAACACTTCTGCGGATGCCACATGTTTTTCGCTCGCCAACACCGCTCGTTCGCGGACACCGACTACTGAGTCCTTGAGTCCCACGATCACGTCTGCAGCACTCAGGGCGTTCAGTCCTTCCAGGCTTCCAATCGCATGGAATCTTCCCAACCCTGATGACGAATTCCTCAGCAATTGGCGAATTCCCTCAACGGAGGACGCATCCTGCCGCTCGTAGATCCGCCGCGATGCCGTGTCGCGATGCCAGGCATTTGGATGTTCCAGCAGTGCCACCAGTTCAGCCGTCGTGGCCTTGCTGAGGTGCGGCACAGGCCGTGGTTTCCAGCCCGAAGGGGCGATGCGGTAGAGCCGTCCGCGATCACGACCGCTGGTGAGATCCAGATGCTTCTTGATTTCCGGCGGCAGACTCGCCGGATGCTCAATCACTTCGCGGTACATGTCGAGCACCTGCAGGCAACCGTCAGGCGCATTCGCAAACTGCACCGGACGAAACCAGATATCTTCTGATGCTACCAGTTCGCGACCGTCGTCCATGCGATTCGCTGTCCAGATCACTCCCTCAGCCGTCAGCTTTTTGCGATGCACGATATTACTGCCCACGTCGCCCACAATGGCCAGCCCTTTGGCGTCATCCGGCCATGCGTCGCCGCGATAAATCGTAATCCCGGTCGCCCCTGTAAAGTATCCTGCAGGACGACCGCCGCCTTCCACAATTCCCTTCGACAGCCCCGAAGCGCGCAGGCGAGTTCTCACAATTCGCCACGGTTCGACAGGGCTCATGCGGAACACCGGTGCCTGGCCACCATCCACAGCAATGCTGACTCGCGCCGGCGCGGCAGACGACAGCGGTGAACGGGACAGGTACTGGTCGCGATACACAATCATCTGCGCATGATCGCTGTTGGCGCTCACAAAGCGATGGCCCCAGTCGTCGAAGCACATCCCGTGCTGACCACCACCCGTTTCGGCGCGGAGTTCCAGTGACTTCGAATCAAACGAAAAGTCACGACCGCGACATTGCAAAGCCGCACGATCCGGATGTTTCGGGCTGGTGATCGAACCGCCAACGGTACTCGCAGAACCGTAAATCCGATTGTCCGGCCCCCAGTGAAAACTATTGATCAGGCCCTGCACATTGGATCGTTCAAAACCTGTGAAGACGAGTTCATTCACGTCGGCCTTCATGTCGCTATCGGTGTCTTTCAGAAAGAAGATATCCGGGGCGGCCGCGACAAACACGCCATCGTTCGCGCAGATGATCGCTGTGGGCCAGCTCAAGCCTGTGGCAAAAACATGACTCTGGTCGAAGCGACCATCGTCGTCAGAATCCACGAGCATCCGCACGCGACCGAGATGCTCCGTGGCCTGTTCCGAGTAATCATTCATTTCGGCGACAAACAACCGCCCGTCGGCGTCGAAGGACATGGCCACCGGATCTGTCAGCAATGGTTCGGCGGCGGTCTGCTGCATCTCAAAGCCACCGATGACGTGAAACGAAGCCATGGCCTCTGCTGGCTCGCGGGCAGGAATGCGCGGCAGTTCTCCGGCAAAGTCCGGTTCAAAATCATTCGGCGTGTGCTGCAGGACTCGATCAATGACATTGTAGGCCTGCAGCCGCATGTCCGTCGGAAAATCGTGTTCGCAGTCCGGCGTGATCAGCATCAGCTCTTCACGGGCCTTGAACAGCGCGTAGATCGAACCAGCTACAGGAATGGCTTTTCGAACACCGCCGATGTCAAAGTTTGAATCGCGAGTTGGTGACACGGAGACGAACGTGCGCGGGGCCAAAGCGGCAATCAGTTCGTAGAAATCAAACGGCACTTTATCCGGGTTGCTTTCATAGACATCCCGGAGTCGCGGCATGTAGCGGTCACTCGTCCAGCCCTTGATATCCCCGGCGTAGTAGTCGTGAAACGGACACCAGCCGCAACTTGAGACGATGACTTTGAGTCGCTCGTCGAACGCTCCCAGGAAAATTGCATTGTGCCCGCCCAGCGAATGCCCGATGACGCCAATGCGATCTGCGTCCACAAACTGCAACGCTGAAAGAAAATCGACGCAACGGCGATGATTGAAGATTCCCTTCATCGTTCCCGAGACGTACTTGTCGTTTTCGAAATCATATTTGTCATACTGTCCGAACGACGGATAATCCGGCGCGATCACAACGTAGCCGCGCTGAGCCAGTTCCAGGCCGTACTGACGTCCCGATTTCCCGCCTTCGCCGGCCACGATGCGTTTTCCGGCAGCTCCGGTCGGATGCAGAGCGACGACAGCCGCCAGCTTCGATGGCGAGTTGGCGTTCATCAGGTCCTTCACATCCACCACGTCAGCCAGGGATTTTGGGAGATACAAATCCAGCGGCAGTCGATCCGAGCCCTCCACAGCAATGGTCATCGTCACTCGCCGGACTTCGCCGATCCGAACGTCTTCAGTCAACATGACATCAAACGTTGGCAGATTGTCAAAACTCGGCAGTACTCCCATGGCAGCTTCAGCCCCGGCGATGATCTGCTTTCGTCGCAGCGTCCAGTCCTCGGTCGTGCGAATCGGTTTCAGGGTCCCGTCGTCTGCGCGGTACACGCTCAGGTCCGAATGGCGAATCTCGGGCGCTGCATTCGTGTTCTCATCGGACCCAGCATTTGACGTCCGTGCTGCGACGTATGTGGCGATCACCAGAATGAGCATGCGGATCATGGAACCCCTGGAGAGGAATCTGCTGCGGCCGAAATTGAACGTGTGACCATGAAGGAGCATAGCGGGGTCCCCGAAAGTTGGCATTGAACCTGGTGTGGGAGTCGATTTATAGCCAAACTGCATCCAGTGGTGAACTGTGTGAGGTTTTTCATGGTCGGCAATTCGCTCGTTTAACGGCAAGCCGCAGGCGACAGCGTGCGCAACACGTCGCTGACGCCTGCGGCTGGGCGTTAAACGATAGACAACATCATGCATTTTTCCAGCGGCGTGACCGTCGCCTGCCAATGTCAGTGCTTCCTGCGCGCGGCATTAAGACAGAAAGATTGGTGACAAAAAGACAGGGCAAACATCGTTGGGTCGTCTGATCTGTATTGCTTCGTTGTGATGCTGCCGCGGCAGCATTGGCTCGTTTAACCGCGAGCCCAGAGGGGCCGCGCTTGTTCTATTGGAGATTTCGTATTTGAGATTTGAGATTTGAGATTTGAAATGCGAAGCGCGGGGCGTTGCCCACGCGGTTAAACGAATGTGCCTTCCTCATCCGCGCGCGGTATATTCAATTGTTCAACTAGTCGCCATTTAACTAATCGCCATCGACGAGATCCCAGAACTCCGCCTCATTCGCATCAGGCTGTGGCTTTCGACGCGAGGATGGGTTGCTGCGACCGGGAGATGGTGAAACGGTCGGCGGCTTGTTGCCCGTCGTTGGCTTCGCCTGGACTCGTTTCGCCGGGTTTGCCGCTTTTTTGGAGGCGGGCTTTCGGTTTCCGCCGGGATGCTGCTTCACGGGTGCGCTGTTGCAGGTGGAGCAGCGTCCATCGCGGAGCAGCGGCGTGCCGCAATCGTTGCAGAGCAGAACCGGCTGATCGTCAATCTCTGGCGATGCCTCAAGATACAGATTCGACAGTTCCTCGAGCGCGTCCAGATCGGCGCTGATCGCAGCGGCAGGCACGGACGTCGCTTTCACTGTTCCCGCCGCTGGACGATTCTGTGTCGGCGGTTTTGCCGATGGACCTGGGACGGAAGCGGCAGGTGGCATCTTCGAAAACAAATCATCGGCCGTCGCTGGCGTCGGGTCTGCCACGACGCCAGGCTTTTCCTGCAGTTGTGAATTGAGGTTTTCCTGCCGGATGATTTCGATTTCTGTTCGCAGTCCACTCACGGGTTCCACAGCCGACACATGGACGCGAGCCTGATGATCGTAGCTGATCGTAACTTCAATCTCAGTGCCTTCCGGCAGGTCCGCAGGCAGATTTGTAATCTGACAATTACCAAGCACGGTTGGCGGACGATCAGCTCCGGCACCACTTTCCACGATTTGTACGCGGACTCGGGTTTGATGATCGACCACAGTCCCGAACACATGCGTCTTCGCGGCGGGCAAAGGCGTATTCTCGGGAATCAGATAATGGGGGACGCGTTTCCCCGTTTCGTCGCGGACCAGAATCCCCAGAGCCCGAGCGTTGACGCTCTGCTGCTGCACTTTCGCCAGGCGCGAAGAGGCGGTGCTGTTGAAGACGGTTCGAGCGTATTGATCATTCGACAGCAGCATTCCTGCGTAATACGCCGCACCATGAGCGATCGATTGATCGGGTGACAGCGATGAATTCAAAGTCCGACCGCTGAGTTTCTTCAAACTCTCGCGAATCATCGGCATCCGCGATGCACCGCCGGTCGTGAGCACGACATCGATATGAGCCCAGCCGAACTTGTTGTCTTTCAGAATGCGGCGCGTGATTTCTTCGCAACGCTGGATGAGCTTTCGGCTGAGCGATTCGAATTCTGTCTGCTCGATCTGATACGTCTTGCGATGCCCTTCGTGCTGCACCGTGATGGCGGCTCGGGGCCGGACAGAAAGACTCCGTTTGGCCTGTTCTGCTTCCAGCGACAGAAACTGCAGGCTGCCGCGGTGAGAACGGGGATCGTTGCCGAAATCGGCGATGAATCTCTCAGCCGCCGCATCGACCAGCACTCTTGTGAAATCCAGACCACCCAGTTCAAGATCGCCATCAGACGCGACGACACGCACCTGATTGGTCTTGTACTTCACTACGGCCAGGTCCAGTGTGCCACCGCCAAGGTCGAACACCAGCAACTGCTGATCGATGGCGAGTTCGGTGAAGGCGAGTCCTTCATTGCCGAGCACATGACAGAGCGCCGCCGCAACGGGCTCATTGATCATTTCGATGCGTTCCAGCCCGGCCGCATGACCAGCTTGCATCGTCGCAAGCCGCTGCGCGTCACCGAACTGGGCGGGCACCGTGATGACGGCTTCACTGATTTCGCCGATCTGTTCCTGCGCCGCTGCGATCAGCTTGCGCAGAATCATGCCGGAAATATGCACCGGCGAGTATCGCGTGTCGTCGATCTTCCAGAACTTCTCCGGATTGCCCATGAAGCGTTTCGCGTGTTGCACGACGCGTTCCGGACTGGCGATCGCGTTCCGCATGGCTTCGGTGCCCACGATCGGCTGATCCCCGTCGAAAAACACAACCGACGGGGTCGAGAGTTCGCCTTCCTGATTCGGAATCGTCACCGGCTGACCGTACTCGTTCAGCCATGCAATGCACGAGTAAGTTGTTCCAAGGTCAATTCCGACAGCATGAGTGTGCTTCATAATCAGTCTCAACAACTTCGCAGGATGAGTCGCCCGACCGGTCCTGACAGGAGTTTACAAACGTCGCATCGTACTTGCCGTGCTGCTGCTTCACTACAGAAACTGTCCGCTTCCAGCATCAGACTCAGCAGATTTGTCGCTCTTCGGTTCAGTCTGAAGTGGTTTTGTGGCAGAATGGCTGTGTTTGGTCCCCGACGCCCGGTTCGCCGGAGAGCGGGACCACGGCTGGCCAGTTTATGAATCTGCCACTCCTGTAGGGAGCGTGAAGCGAAGCGCAACGCACCAAAGCTGTCGATAAATCCTCAGTGGTGTGTTTCGCTCCGCTGCACACACCCTGCTGTAAATCGACAACCGGGCCAGCCGTGAGAGCGGGACGTGGAAGGATCGCAAATCCGGGACCAGTGGTCCAAAGGGATATCAACTTGAAAATGCTCACAATCTTCTTCTTACTTCTTGTCGTCCCTGCCGACGAACAATCCTCGTTCAACACGGGCAAGGATCTTCAAACTGCT